>JASLFF010000541.1 GCA_030150795.1 Terriglobales bacterium
TGGTTGGCGCCGTTCCAACTCCTGCACGCAGCCTTCACACGCCATCCTGGTATTTACGCGATAATACCGCGCCGTTAAGGGCTGGTTGCAGGAAACGCACCGATCTCCGCCGGAGCTTCCTGAATATTCTGCAGTTGTAAATTGAGGAGTAGATTGGTCGGCCATCGCCAGAAGATAGCATGGAAAACATTTTCCGGAAAGAAAAACAGCAAACTATATCGAGGGAGGGACCTTTCCGCTAAGAAGTTGAACCCTCCCTTTATTCCAATTTCGCGCTGATCGTGTATTCGCCTGCAGAAATGTCCCAGCTTACGTGCAGGATGTTCGGTTTGCAGCACACCTGGCAGTCTTCAACATATTGCTGGCGCGTTCCCGCCGAGGAATCCACGCTGGTTTCATTCCATTCGCCACACCCGGCGCATTGATAGCCTGCGTTCATTATTTCTCGATGGTAACAGCAAAAAAGAAGCGGCCAGCCTGTAAAGGCGGGCCGCCCGCATTGTTGGACCTACCACGGACCAAACAATAATCGATTTTCACCGTGCGATGGCGTTGCTTATGCGTTCGCTCCGGCAGTAGCACGGCTGCTGGATTGCACGCGCATACTGGCTGCTTCGCTGGTTGCCGCAAAGTAACGTCTATACGATTGGAAGATCCCTGCCATGATTGGTAACACTGCTAGAGGTACCTGCCACCCAATTTCCTGGGAAAGCGTAAGCGTTAGTCCGGCAATGCCGGCGCTTGCAACCAGATAAGGAAACGAAAGTTGCAACATCTCCAACCACGTGCGCAAGATGCTGACGGCTTCAGTCAATCCAATCACAATTGCTACCGGCACTGTGTTGGCCATTGCATACCCTACAGCCGCCAAAGCCAGACGCAGTGCGGGAGAACCTACTGCTGAAGCCACTGAAGGTGCTGCATAGATCAACCGCGTTGCCGCCACAGCCAGTGTGATTGTGCTGCAGTTGAATGCAACCTGTATTCCGTAGAACTTCTTGCCCTTGGCAAGACATTGGATGAATGTGCTGATGAAGCCTATCGCCAGCGCTTCAGCAATTTTCATTTCCGCCGCTGCCACAAGAATGAACGGCAAATTTACTGACATTGTTCCGGTCACTCCCGGAAGTTTGATCTTGAGTCTTGCTGCCACACATGCGACTAACAAGAACGCTAAAAACTTCGCCGCGGGCACATGCTTAGCGTTGAGGACGGCATCCCCCAGAACGAGGAGACCCGAAATTACAATCAACGCCACGAACATTCGCGCTGAAAATGACTTCGGCATGGTTAGTTCTCTCCGTCCTCTCCATCGCTCAGGGCATTAATTGAATCAGCGCCCCACACGATTGATTGGCTCCAGATAATACTGTTGGCTGCCAGTGTCGTATCTCCCCAGACAATCGAGTCACCCCAGATAATGGAATCACTCAGCACAGCATTACCACCCCACACGATCGAGTTGCCCCAGATAATGGAACTGCCCCAGGTAATGCTGTTGCCCCAGGTAATGGATTGGCTGTTCATTAATCCATAAGTGCCTGTGGTCGTATTGCGATAGGCTACTGGCGACGGCGCGCCACCATTGACAACGTCAGTGCTTTTCAATGACGAGTAAATGTCCAGATAGCCCGCGCCAATGGTAAACACGTCATATTGTGAAAAATAGCTTCTGCCCCAATCGTCATAAGTCCAGCTATTTCCCGGATAGCCCTTCCATGCCGTCTTCATCATGCGTGCCTTGATGGTGTCCGGTGTAAGGGTAGGGTCTTTCTGAAACATGAGTGCGGCTGCCCCGGCGACGATCGGTGTCGCCATGCTTGTCCCGCTCAGTCGCGTGTACTTTCCGGAGACGCCAGTCGTGCAATTATTGCCCAGTAAGCCCAGGATGCAGGTTGTAATCGGCTGAATGTTAAGGCTGGCGAGTGACGTAACCAGATTGCTGCCTGGCGAGGCGAGTGAGATCACACGATTGCCCGGTGCAACCAGATCAGGTTTTACGACATGGTCCAGCAATGTTGGCCCTTTTGAGCTGTAGCTTGCAATTGTGTCATCCAGGCGTCCGGGCGTGCCATTTGTTTTAGTAGCTCCGACGGTGATCACGTTAGGATCATTGCCGGGCGCCTGAATCGTGGCATAGCCTTGTGTTCCGTAGCTGTTATCGCGGCCGTCATTGCCTGCCGCTACTACCACCACAATGCCGGCCTTCCAGGCCGCTTCAACCGCCTGGCATACCGGATCAAGAGCGTAGGATTCATAGATACTGCGTCCCAGTGAAAGGTTGATTACCCGGATGTTGTAGGTTGACTTCAACTGGATGGCGCGCTGAATGGCGGCGATTACCTGGCTGTCAGTGCCGGCTCCGTTCGCATCCAGGACGCGCAGATTGATGATGTTGGCATTCGGGGCCACTCCGATATACTGCGTCGGATAGCCGCTCGCCGAATCATGACCATTGCCCGCGACGATTCCCGCCACATGCGTTCCATGACCGTAGGCATCGTTTGTGCTGGGATCGCCGGAAATGAAGCTTTCGCTATAGACAATACGTGAACCCAATCCAGTCGACTTTTGCAGGTCGTCGTGGTTGAAAACGCCGCTGTCAATGATCGCTACTCCGACGCCGGTTCCGTCAAGTCCATATTGTTGGCGGGCCACGTCTCCTTCAACCGCCGGAATGTCGTCATCGGACGCAACTTTGTTCGGACGGTCCGGACTCACGTAAGCAACGTCCGGATGCATCTCCAGCCATGCCAGCATCCTCACCGGTATCCGATAAGCCGCTCCATTGATGTGCTCGAAGGAAAATCTCAGCATTCCGCCCTGAGCTGCCATTTCAGCAGCATGCGCCTTTGGCGTTTGCTTGAACTGAATTATCACGCTCACAGTTCCGTCGGCATTCCGCGGAAAATTAGCGATATCGGCCGCGAGTTTGCTGTGCGGATTTGCCGCTGGAGCTTTGGCACCAGCTTGCGCACTCAAAGTCACAGGAAGCAGTATGAGAATCGCTACCACAGCGATAAGTAAAAACCGAAACCAGCGAGGACTCTGTTCGGTTGCAAATTTCTTATGTTTGACTTTCATTCTTTTGCACTCCGGAAGTTTCTGGTTAAAGCCGCTACGACGCTGCTGCTAGGAACCCCACACCGCTGAAGCCAAGGGAACCGGGACATGTTTAAGGCTGGTGAAGGCGAGGCATAATCCAGCAACGGCTTCGACTACGCCCAAAGCGAAAACAACAACTCTATTTCTGAGAGACATAGCTTTAACTCCTGCCCTATGTATTGCACGCAGGAAACCAAAGTCACTCGTTTGTAACCTATTGATTACGCTAAAGTTGTTGCTTTCGTCTTTGTGCCAGGTTGTGACACTGCAGACCATCAAAGTCACAGTCGGCAAATGGAGAGATGGAGTAAGTCTTTTATTATCAATGGCGTAGATCGATGCGACAACTGCGTCACAAGCATAGGAAGATTGAGCCGTGGCATTGCTAAGAGAGCCTTAACCAAAAGATGATAAAAATCTTCTTAGAGTATGATTTTAAAGGGATTCAAAACGTAGAGCCTGCTCGATTTCAGTCGAGCTTGGAACGGTCGGCAGCGCAGCAATCAGCTTCTTGGTGAAGGCGTGTTGGGGACTGAAAAAGATCGCTTGCGGAGTGTTGCATTCCACGATTTTGCCTGCGTTGATTAATGCGATTCGATGGCAAAGCCCATAAGCCGATACCAGATCGTGCGAGATAAAAAGCATGCTCATTCCCAGCTTACGATTCAGTTCGCCGAACAGCGACAGGATTTCCGCCTGGGTAACGGCATCGAGTGCGCTGGTGGGTTCATCGGCGATCAACAGCGCGGGCCGGTGCATGATGGCCATACCAATCAAGACCCGTTGCGCCTGGCCGACACTGATCTCTGAAGGATAACGCTGCAAGAACTCCTCTGTCGCCGGCAGACCTACATCCAGAAGCGATTGAAAGACTGACTCTTCCATGTGATCGCTGCCACCCAATCCGTGCAGCTTCCATGCTTCGTTCATCTGCGTGCCAAGCCGCAGCGCTGGATTCAATGCCGACATGGGACTTTGCGGCACAAAGGAAATCACTTTGCCCCGCAGCTTGCGCCACTCTTTTTCTTTGAGCGCCAATAGCTCGTGGCCATCCCATTGAATTGAACCCAGGGCTTTGCCGCCCTTCAAGTTCAGCAGGCCGAGGATTGCCAGCGCCAGGGAGCTTTTTCCGCATCCGCTATGCCCCACCAAACCCAACACTTCGCCTGGATGCAGTTCCAGACAGAGGTCATCGAGGACGGGTGGCTTGTCCTTATAGCTGATCGTCAGTCTGACCGAAAGAAGATCCATAAATTCTTAGTGTGCCAGCGCCAGTATCTCTGCATTCCAGAACGCTTGAGGGCGAAACACACTAGGCTCGGCATTCTTGACCGATGGCGCAATTGCCACCAGCGCGTCTTTGTTGATCAGATAGATGAAAGGTTCCTGTTCCCAGGCAATCTGCTGTACGCGGTCCCAGTATTGCTTGCGCTTGTGCTCATCGCCTGAAGCCGCCTGCGCGCGCATGAGCTTGTCGACCTCCGCTTCCCACGATGTTGCAGGCGATTTCTGGCTTGGATTCCATTGGTGATTGTCTGCGGAGCTCAGCCACACTGCCATCTGCGAATTGGGATCGAGTTCTACGTTCTGGAACCCCAGCAAGCAAGCTTCATAGTTGTACGACTGTGTCATGCGCTCGAGCAGAGAATTGAAATCCAGCGTGACAACGTTCACCTTGATCCCAATCTTTTTCAAGTCCTGCTGGATCATGGTTGCCATGCTTTCACGCGCGCGATTGCCGGCATTGGTGGCGATGGAGAACTCCACGGGATTCCCGTTCCTGTCTTTTAAGGTATCGCCTATGAGTTGAAAGCCATCCTGCTGCAGCCTGTGCAACGCGCTGGATGTGTCATACGGATGTGGCGTTAAGCTTGCATTAAACCAGAACTTATTGCTGGGTGAAATGATTCCGATAGCCGGAACCGCGTGTCCGCGATACACAACTCGCGCCAGATCATTGCGGTTGATCGCTTCAGAGACTGCCCGACGGAAGTTTGTGGACGTGAACCACGTTTTCTTATAAGCAGGTATCGGGGCGCTTGGAACCTGGTTAAACCAGAGCTGCTCCGTGTCTGTGGAGGCGCCTGCGTCACGAACAGACGCGCTGTCGGAAGAAAGCTTTTCAAAGATCGCCGGCGAGACGGTATTGATTAAATGTACTTCGCCTCGCTTGTAGCGCATGGCTTCAATTTCTGGGTTCTGTTCAATATCCAGCCGGATTGAATCCAAGTATGGAAGCTGCTTCCCGGCTGCATCTTTTTTCCAGTAATACGGATTGCGCTTCAACAGCAGGTATGACCCTGCCTTGCGATCAGAAATATAAAAAGGCCCCAGCGCAGCCATTTCTTTTTGCGGTGACTTTGCTGAAAGAATGGCAACGGTATCGAATAAGTTCACAAGATTAGCCACAGGCGCCGGGAAATCGATCTCAATTTCGTGGGCTGAAATCACCCGTGTTGCCAGCTTCCCTTCAGCTGAGCGAAATGAGTCGCCGGTGCTGGAGTGCAGTGCTGGGTCCATCAACTGCTGCATGGTGTAGGCAACATCGTCTGCTGAAAAAGGAGTGCCATCAGAGTACTTCAGGCCCTCTCGTAGTTTGAATCGGATGCGTTTGCCGCCTTCTGAAACTTTCCAGGACGTAGCAAGGTCGGGCTCTGCTTTGAGTGTTATCCGATTCACCCGCACCAGCACGCCACCGGTCAAATAACGAATGGTTTCAGACGCTTCGTCCTCCACCAACAGGGGATTGAATGTCTTAGGCTCAGCCCGCAGGCAGAAGCGTAGTTCTCCCCCGGTCTGGGCAAACATGGAAATAAAGCCCACCATCCATATAACGAGAACTAAATAAAGCCG
>JASLFF010000542.1 GCA_030150795.1 Terriglobales bacterium
ATCCTGAATCCGGCGCAAACCCGATTCTGAACGTCCGGATCGTTTCTTCCTTCAGCCCGCGTCCAGCCAGATATTCGCGCGCCTGCGCTCCTTCGGGCCTGCGAAGCTGCTCTTCAAAGAACTTGCAGGCCCGCTCATGCATTTCGATCAGCTTGCCGCGCTTGCCCGCGTCCTCGGCTTCGCTCTCAGAGCTGTACTGCATCCTGGGCAGCGGAATGCCCATTTTTTCGGCGACCAGCTTGATCGCTTCCGGAAAGCTGATCTGTTCCCGTTCCTGCACAAACTTAAAAACGTCGCCGGACTTGCCGCAGCCAAAGCAATGAAAGAACTGCCGCGTAGCGTGCACAGAAAACGACGGCGTCTTTTCTCCATGAAACGGGCACAGCCCAACAAAATTCTGCCCGCCGGCTTTCTTGAGCTGAATGTAGTCGCCAATCACGCGGACAATGTCCGCCTGCTGCCGCACCGTTTCCTTGAAATCGCTAAGAGTGGTCATGAATGCTTTGACATCATTTTGCTTGAAAAATCTCGAGAGGGGAATGCCAGAACTTTGGTGCAATTTAGCCGGCCCGCACCGCGTCACGTGTCGATTCCACGCAGGCCCTCCGGGGAGAATAGTCTTGTTTCCAATCTTCCCCCTTTCAGATCAGTGTCATCAGCGTTAATCAGCGGTAAGTCTTGCCTCCCTGATCCGATGACGCGCGATGTCGGCGATCACAGCGATTTTAGAACCACCGCTTCTTTTTGAAGTACAGCAGCGTGGCCACCGTGGTTAGCGCCATCAGGCCAATGGCATACCACGTCCCGTAAGGATTGTGTTGCCATGGCAGCGGCAGGTTCATACCGAAAAAGCCCGTGATAATCACCATGGGCAGCGCAATGGTGCCCCAGATAGTCAAAACTTTCATGACCTCATTGGTGCGGTTGGCAACGGCGGAAAGATAAATGTCCAGCGCGCCGCTGAGCAGATCGCGGTAGGTCTCAATAAATTCCGTGGTGCGGACCACGTGGTCGTAAACGTCGCGCAGATAAGGGTCGAATTTGTCAGAGAGCAGTCCGCCTTCGCGCCGTACCAGCGAGTTCACCACTTCACGCATTCCGCCAGCCGCGCGCCGAAACTCAATCAGGTTGCGCTTGAGCTTGAAGATTCGCGCCAGCACTTTCGGCTCCGGAAACTCCAGCACAATGGATTCAATCTCAGAAGTCTCGTCGGCAATCCGGTCCAGAACGGGAGAATATTCGTCGACGATTGTGTCCAGCAGGATGTAGAAAATCTTATCCACGTCAGTGACTTTGCTTTGCTCGGCCCGCACGCGGGCTTTCTCCAGAATGTCGGAATTCGACTCGTGCACACTGACCAGCTCGGTTTTTGTCAGGAACAGATCAAAGTCCTCAAAGGTAAACTCGGGGTCATTTCGCAGATGCTTGAGCACGCAGAAGATGTACTTGTCGTACTCCTCCATTTTGGCCCGTTGCGGACGGTGGCGGCAGTCTTCTACCTGCAACTCATGGAAACCAAAGCGTTCAGCCAGCTTGTCCAACTCTGGGGAATCGGGGTCAGAGACATCAAACCAGGATGCATTGGGCAGCGGCTGCTGTAATGCGCTCATCTGAAAGAAGTATAGCGGGAGCCGGACCCAAGCTGCTGCCGCGATTCAAAAACGCCAACCAGAGCTGCATTTTTTCTTAGTTCTACAACCTCTAGGCCGAGCCTTAGTTCTAAGTGTGTAAGAGAATTTTTCCCGGTATGGGGCTAATGTCCACTCTTTAACCGTTCAATCTCAGCGATCGATAGAAACAATGAAGAGATTCGTTCATCTTGGTTTGGTCTTGATCTTCACCAGCACTTTTGTGTCCGCGCAGGCGCCGCCGCTCGACGGAACCGAATCTTCCAGCGTTATAACCGCGAATCTCGCCGATTCTTCATCTTCTTCATCCAGCGTCATGGCCATGGCGGAAGCGCCCTTGCTGGCACAGCCCACCCGGCTCCAGCAGATGAAGAATATGATCAAGCTGCAGGTGAACCGCGCCATTGACGGGAAACCGTATCCCTCTCTTAACGAGTGGAAGCCGCTCACGGCACGGCAAAAGTTCGACGTGTTTCTTCACAGCACTTATTCCCCCCGCACCTTCGCCAACGCGGCCATCGATGAAGCAGCCGACCGCGCCAAGGGCGAACATCTAAACCGCGAATATGAAACCGGTTTCCGCGGTGTGGGACAGCGTTACGGCATCAACCTTGCCACCAATGAGACTGACGTTTTCTTCCAGCGCTTTCTTTTTCCTACTTTGCTCAGGCAGGACCCCAGATATTTCCGCAATCCTGATCTGCCATTTTTTCAGCGCGCTCTGTACGCTATGAGCCGCGTCCTGATCACCCGCACGGATAGCGGCGGCCAGACTTTTAATTCGTCGCGCATTCTAAGCGTTGCCGCGTCGCGCGCCGTTTCCGATCTTTATGTTCCCGGCGAGCGCCAGGGCATGAACCCGATTGGGGCTTGCGTCAGCTTCACTCTCTTGCGCGATGCTGGCGAGAACCTGCTGCATGAGTTCTGGCCAGACGTACGCCGCAAATTCCTGCATCGCTGAAATCGTCGCCAGCGATTAAGCCTTGCCTTCCGGCCCAAACAATGAAAGCAAATGCCCATCCACGTCCCTGAAGTGGACAGCCCAGTCCGTAGGCGTAACGGCGCGCGGCTCACTCAGAAATACCACGCCTTTTTCTCCCAGCGCTTTGTGTGTGGCCCGCAGATTGTCCA
>JASLFF010000544.1 GCA_030150795.1 Terriglobales bacterium
CGAATGCAGTGATGCCGTACATGGTGCTTGAGAAGGCTGGCCGCTGGATCAAAGCGGGAGACGCGCCCTATTGGGTTTCCACCGAACAGCCATCCATGAAAGCAGAAGACAGCAATCCTCGTATTCCCGAACAGCCCCGGCATTGTCGAATGATCGCAAGAAGCAACACGCCAAAACCTGCGCGCGCGCCGGTAATGAGAAAAAGATACGCCTGATTCGCGTAAACAATCGTGTTCTTTAGAAACGCCTTCGGTCTTCGCTCCTCCGAGTTTTCCTTCTCCAGTGTAAGAGATCTGTCTCTGATGCTCGCCCATGTTATTCGTGTTAATCAGTGGTAAGGTTCTTTCTTCCACCCGTACTGCTGTTCTGGTTACGCTAGAATGATCGCACATGGATGGGCTTCTCCACCGGCTGGCAGGCCTCGACTTATATCGCGAGAATCCCGCGCTGCGGTATGGCATTGCGCTGTTCTTTGTGCTGGTTGCGCTGGCTGCAAATTTTCTGCCGGTAGCAGGAGAGAGACTGCCGTTCCTCTTTTTCGTTGGCGCAGTAGCGCTCACTGCCCGGATATGCGGCTTTGGTCCGGCGGTCATGGCCGCTCTGCTTTCCGGTATCCTGGCGAATTTCTTCTTCTTGCCGCCTTATTTCTCTTTCCGCTTTGGCCCTGGCGGGCTGGTCCGTGTGCTTCTTTTCTTTCTGATCTCGCTGCTGATCACCAGCGTCGCCTCGCAGAAGTCTGCTGCGCAACTTTCCGCCACCAAGAGCCAGACCCAGCTTGCGGAAACGCTCAGGACCATCACCGAAGGTTTTATTTCCTACAGCCCCGACTGGACCATCAATTACGTGAATCCCGCCGGCGCGCGCCTGTGTGGTTCCACGGTGGCGGCGATGACTGGCCGCAACCAATGGCAACTTTTCCCTGAGAGTGTGGGCACCGAGGTGGAAACCAATTTCAAAAAGGCCATGCGCGAACGCCAGCCAGTGCATTTTGAAACGTTTTATTCGCGACTCAATTGCTGGTACACAATTTCCGGCTATCCCGGATCGTTTGGTCTGACCGTGATTTTTCAGGACATCTCAGAAGCCCGGCGAATCCGTGAAGCCCTGCGTACCACGGAGCGGCGCCTGCAAGTTGCACAGGTTTCCGCCCGTCTGGGATCATGGGAATGGAACATAAAAACCAACGAATTGTGGTGGGCTGATGGTATGTGGCTGGTGCATGGCCAGCCTGTGGGTCTCACAGCTCCAACGTTTGAACATGGAATGGCATTCATTCATCCTGACGACCGTGATCGAGTGCAGCTCGCGATCCAGGCGGCCCTGACGGGTAAAGGCGAATACGAAATCGAATATCGCACCACGTTTCCCGATGCCAGCGTGCACTGGATTGGCGCTCGCGGTCGTGCCATCTTTGATGATGCCGGTAAGCCGGAACGGGTGATAGGAATCGCCATGGACATCACCAGCAACAAACTGGCGGAAGACGCGTTACGCAAATCAGAAAAGCTGGCAGCCGCCGGACGCCTGGCTGCTACCATCGCGCACGAAATCAATAACCCGCTGGAAGCCGTGACCAACCTGCTTTACATCCTGCGCCTGAACGATAAGTGGGACGACAACGCCCGGAACTACGTTGCACAGGCCGAGCACGAGCTGGCGCGCATCGCGCATGTGACCCGGCAAACGCTTGGCTTTTATCGCGACACCACTTCTCCTCATCTTATGAACTTACCTAAGATCGTGAATGAAGTGCTTTCTTTGTACTTGCCGCGAATCCAAGCCAAGCATATAAACCTCTCCCGCGAGTTTGACGAGACGGTCCAGATCACCGGCCTTGCGGGAGAGATCAGGCAGGTAGTTTCCAACCTGGTGGCCAACGCCATTGACGCGCTGCCAGTCGATGGCGCGCTGCGTATTCGCGTGCAGCATGCCAGAGAGCTCACCAACTCGGGCCGTGCCGGCGGAAAAATCGTGATCGCCGATACAGGCAGCGGCATCTCGCCGGCGCATCGCAAAAAGCTCTTTGAGCCTTTCTACACCACCAAGCAGGACGTAGGCACAGGGCTGGGGCTTTGGGTTTCACGGGAGATCGTGCAGAAACATGGCGGCAACATTACCTTGCGGAGCAGCGTCACCCCAGGACATAGTGGGACGGTGTTTTCTATTTTCCTGCCTGAATAAACGCTCGCAATGTTTTCCCTGGCTGACGTTCTGTATTCTGAAGTCGCGATGGTTGGAGGATTTATGTCAAACCGCTTGCGTTTCCTGATTCTTGCCATGTCCACCAGCTTTTTACCTTCCCTGCCGGCGTTTGCGCAAAAAGCTCCGCCGGAGCCCAAAACCATTGCTGATTCCATCACCTACATCTGGCACGACATTGAGCACGACTTTACCGCTCTGGCTGAAGCCATGCCGGAAGACAAATGGAGCTTTAAGCCGACGCAGGGCGAGTTCAAGAATGTGCGTACTTTTGGCGAGCAGGTGAAGCACGTGGCTTGTGGAAATGAAGCGTGGGCCAAACAGATGTCCGGAGAAAAACCGCCCGCTCGCTGTGATCTTGGCGGTCCGAATCCGGCGAAAACCAAAGCCGAGATCCTGGCATATCTCAAGGAATCATTTCAGGCCATCGACAAGGTGATTGCCGATACGAACGACAAGAACTTGCTCCACCCGAATCCCGGCCAATACTGGGGCCCAAACCGGCTCTCCGGCCTCACCGCCACTGTCTGGCACATATCAGACCACTATGGACAATTGGTGGTTTATCTGCGCATGAACGGCATTGTACCGCCGGCCAGCAAGTAAGGCTGCCGCGTGACATGTTAGTGGTGAAAGCGAAACCTCATCTCCGCTTCTGGTTACGCTTCACGCCGCTGCACAGCTTCTTCCATCGCTCTTTTTCTGTGCGACGCAAATTCGGATCCACTTGTGCCGCTGCGTGGCGCAATTCGCGCTGCAGCTTCAAATAGCTGCGCCAGCGAGCCGCGTCAATTTCACCGGATACGAGAGCGTTCTGCACGGCACAATCAGGCTCCGCAGTGTGCGTACAGTCGCGAAACGTACACGCCGCGGCAAATGCTTCAATTTCCGGGAAGGCTTGATCCAAGGCAAGTTGCGGACTTCCCTGCCAAAAGTCATGCGCCCACAATTGCAGTTCGCGCATTCCCGGATTGTCCAGAATCAATCCGCCATTGGATAGAAAGAACAGCTCTCGATGGGTCGTCGTGTGGCGTCCACGACTGTCCGACTGGCGTGTCGGCTGGGTCGTTTGCGTCACCGTTCCTAACAGTTGATTCGCGATTGTCGATTTGCCTGCTCCGGACGATCCAACCAGCGCCGCTGTTTTTCCTGTGGCGATCATCGATAGTAATTTTGCCGCTGCATGGTCGCCGCCCTCACTCACAGCCGATATCGCCAAGACCGAAACTCCCGCTGCAATGGTGCTCACTGCAGCAATGCGCGCAGGCACATCAGAGCAAAGATCGGCTTTGTTGAGCACGATGACCGGCTGTGCTCCGCTCTGGCTGGCCGCGACTAAATATCGCTCCAGCCTGCGCAAGTTGTAGTCATGGTCCAACCCGCAAACGATGAGCAGCAAGTCGATATTTGCGGCAATTACCTGCTCTTCTCCGGCTGGTCCGCTTACTTTGCGGGAAAATTTCGTTCGTCTCGGCAAAACATCCGTGATGATGGCCAAATCGCTTGGCGCATACTGGCGCACGGCAACCCAGTCGCCTACAACCGGCAAACCGCTCGACTCTGCACGGTACAACAGCGCACCCGCGACCTCAGCATCCGCTTCGCCCGCCGCCGTCCACAATGAATAGCTGTGCCTGTGTTGTGCCAGAACGCGCGCCGGACTCACGTCCTTGCCAGCAAGATCGGAAAACTTCTCTTCCCAAACTTCATCCCATCCTGCTTTTTGCAGCATTTCAGTACACTCCAATTCGGTTGCGGAAACCAAGCGTGTTTCGCGCGAAGGGCGCAGGCACACGTCCGGAACCTGATTGTGAGGAGTTACTACAGAAGAAACCGAATTAAAGGATGGCAGTCATAGGCGTTCGTAAAGAGTCTATCGCATTGCAGCAGCAGAAGTTAAGGCTTTTTCCTGAGCCGTCCAGCCGCCGAAGCGGCATTTCTTGCAGGTACTCGGCAGCTGGGAAAGCGCGCCAATCTAAGCTTTCCGCTTGTTACCTCGGTACTCTTGTTGCTTTTTCCCGTCCCTGCGATGATCACCGTGCATCAAGAATCTGGCTGGTGGTTTCGGGGGAAAGCACCCGGTCAGATTAGGGCTCTTAGCCAGGCCTCGGCTGAAACCGAGGCCTGTAGTTTTTGGGGGGATGAATGGACCGCAGCCGCCCTCGGCTGCATGCTCTTTTAGCTTTTGGCCATTAGCTTCGGCCCAGACCCTTCCTTATATCGCCTTTATGGTTCATGGTTTTGATTTTTCATTTCGGCGATCTTTGGCAATTTCTTTCTGGCAACTCACATATTACTTTCGTCCGCAGAAGGCCCGTAAATGGAAGGCACAGCAATATCATTCAGGCGCAGGTAAACGCCCAGCTGCGCGCGATGGTGGATTCCGTGGTTCAGCAGAAAACTGCGCACCACTCCGACCCGGGGCAGCGTAAAAATGGTATTGCCACCGGCTTTGAGCGACCAGGGCTTCATAAAATGAGCGTCGGTTGAATCTGCAATCGCCTTGCGTGCGATGGCCGTAGTCTGGTCAAAGGACGCCAGCACTTCCGCCCTTGTCTTGAACTCCGGAGTCGGCGGCACGGTGCCCACATCAAAGCTTTCCTGGCCAAAAATCGCTTCTGCCCAATGGTTAATTGTTGCCAAATGCGTTGCCAGCGCGCCCAGAGACATCGATTTTGGATGTGGCTTAAAGCTGAACTTGTCTTCCGGAATACGCTCCAGCGATTTGCGCGTGTTGGCCATCTCATGGTCGAACTCCGGCAGAATTGCCTGGCTGATGTTTCTGCTCTCTTGCTGGAATGCCTGTGGCTGTGCAGCCATACTACCTCCTTATAACAATCGATCAGATGATTGTACTCATCCCTGGACGCAAAAATTCTTATTCTTCCGGGTCATTTTTTTGATCGGCAAATCT
>JASLFF010000626.1 GCA_030150795.1 Terriglobales bacterium
GACCTTTCCAGCGTTGCGCCCAAGGCCTCACTGGTTCCGTTCAAGGGGCCGCGCGCTGAAGAGTTGCAAAATGCCCGGGCCAAGGCCATGGCAGAGGGCAAGCAGCTGAGCCCCGCTGAATTGGCGGAGCTGCGCGATGACAACAGCCTCATCTCGCGCTATAACGAGCTTCTTCCCAGCGCACAGACGGCCATCAAAGATGAAGACTGGAGCCGCGCCGCGGAGCTGCTGCGGCAACTGGTGGAGATTGCGCCTTACAAGTGGGAGCTCTACCAGAACCTGGGACTCATCCAGCGCAACCTGGGCCGGCATGAAGAGTCCGCGGCATCCTTTGAGCGTGGGCTGCACGTTTTATCTGACCTCTCTGCAGACAAGCTGGAGCATGGGAAAAACGCCTCCGCCGCGATGATGCACTCCGGAAAAGGCGAGGCCCTGACGGCGCTCAGCCGGTTCGATGAGGCAGCGGCGCAGTTCCGCGCCGCGGCTGAACTGGACCCGAAGCCGATGATCGCCTATCTGCACCTGTGCACGGCGGAGTACAACAGCGGCCACGCGGACGAGGCTGTAACGGCCTGCTCGCGCGCCGTCGCGGCCGAACCGGACCGCCTGGAAACTTACCAGGTTCTGGGGACGCTCCAGAGCAATCTCGACCGCCCGCAGGATGCGATCCGCACCTACGAAAAAGGCATCGCCATTGCGCTGGAAAACGCGCATGCGTCGCGGCCTTCACTGAAATCCAACATCAATTCGCATCATGTGGGCGATCCTTCCCGCTCCATCGGCGAATCGGTACGCGCCGCGCAGATGATGCAATCACTGGGCAACCTGTATTTTCAGCTGAAAAAGTATCGCAGGGCGGCCGAGCTGTTTTCGCAATCGGCGCTGCTGCATCCTTATCCCGTACTGCCGCTGTTCAATCTTTGCGCCACGCTGTTTGACCTGAGCGACTTTTCCGCCGCGGTCACGGCCTGTGATCGCGCGATTGAGGCCGACCCTAAGTTACCCGACTCCTATTATGTGAAAGCAGCCGCCCTGGCAGGCGAAGCCGCAAGGAATGGCAGGGTCAAACCCTCAAATCATACAGCAGCGGCACTGGAGAAATATCTGCAACTGGCCCCTGACGGTTTCTATGCCAATGATGCACGTGCCCTGCTGAAGCAGATGAACGGCACAGAGTGACGGCGGATAGTTACCGCGAGGAAAGTTAGAAATGTATGGCGGCTGGAGTTAAAGATTTTCCGTGATGCCCGGGACCTGCCAGCCATCGTATTCGCCATTGAATTCGTCGGCAAAGAGATCCAATTCAGTTTGCAAAGCATTCAGGTTTTCGATTGGACCGGGCTGCCGCGATTGCAACTGAACTTTTTCCACCTCAGCGTTCAGGCTGACCGATTCAATTGTCCATCCGCGCTCTTGCAGGCGCTGCGCGGCGCGATCCGCGTCAGCCTGGTCTGAAAAAAAGAAATAATGGTCGAGTTGCGTGGCGTTGCTGAGCGCTTCGTCCAGTTTCTCGTCCTCTTCAGAGCGTTTTGGACTTGGAGTAAGAAAAGATCGGATGCCTTCAAACATAGTCTTTTTTCAATCATACAACGGCAGTTGGCGGGCGGCTTTGGTTGTCGGGCACATTGGCGATTCGCCGCTGCAAGTTGGCCATGGCGGATTTTCAGAACCTCGCGGCGCCAAGTTATAATCATTAGTTTTGCGTTGTCTCACGTTCGCATACGCATTTCCGCACTCATAAAAAAGAGGGACAGCATGGCCCAGCAATTTCGCCAGGAAAAAGATTCTATCGGTATCAAGGAAATTCCCGCCGACGTGTATTACGGCGTGCAGACCGCGCGCGCCGTGGAGAACTATCCCATCTCCGGCATGCGCGCCAATCCTACGCTAATTCGCGCCATCGGCATGGTGAAATATGCCGCTGCGCAGGCCAACAAGGAACTTGGCCTCGTAGACGAAAAGCGAGCCGACGCAATCATGCAGGCAGCCAAGGAAGTTGTTGACGGCAAGTGGGACGGGTCGTTTGTTGTCGACGTTTTTCAAGCAGGCGCGGGCGTGAGCTTTCACATGAACTCCAATGAGGTCGTCGCCAATCGGGCCACGGAGCTGATGGGCGGCAAGCTGGGTGAATACACGGTCCATCCCAACGACCATGTGAATTACGGACAGTCTACGAATGACGTCTTTCCAACAGCGATGCGTGTGGCCACGCTGCTTGAGTTGGAAAAGCTTTATCCGGTGCTCGACGGGCTAGCTGCGGCCCTTGAAGCTAAAGGCAAAGAATTTCATAACGTAATGAAATCCGGTCGCACGCACATGCAGGACGCTGTTCCGATCCGCCTGGGTCAGGAGTTCGCCGCCTACAGCGTCGCAATGCGCAAAGCTATTGACGATATTCGCCATGCCGGCGAATCGTTGCGCGAACTGGGACTCGGCGGCTCCGCTGTTGGCACCGGCATCAATACTCATCCCGACTATCGCGCGAAAGCGGTGGCTTACCTGGCGAAGATCTCCGGGCAGAAACTCACTCCCGCCGCCGACATGCGCTGGGCCATGCAATCAAACGCGTGCATGGCGCAGGTTTCATCGTCGCTGCGCAACCTGGCTCTGGAAGTGATTCGAATTTCCAACGATCTGCGCTTGATTTCTTCAGGGCCCAACACCGGCTTTGCCGAAGTCAATCTGCCCGGTCTTCAGCCGGGATCTTCTATCATGCCGGGCAAAATTAATCCGGTAATGCCAGAGTTGGCAGCGATGGTTTCGTTCCAGGTGGTCGGCAATGACACGGCTGTAGCGATGGCTGTTCAGGGCGGCCAGCTTGAGTTGAACGTCATGATGCCGACGATGGCGTATAACATCCTGCAATCCATTTCCATCCTCACCAACATGCTCTGCGTCTTTACCGATAAATGC
This sequence comes from Terriglobales bacterium, assembly GCA_030150795.1. Next base: position 2,914 of record JASLFF010000626.1, read on the forward strand.
GTAAAAGGTCTCACCGCCAATGAGAAGCGCAACGCCTTCTATGCGCAGAGCACGGTCTCGCTGGCGACGGCTTTG
>JASLFF010000692.1 GCA_030150795.1 Terriglobales bacterium
ACTGTTTATTTTGACTAACCCTTTCGACCGTCGACATGTGTGATCCTAGCTGAAGACCATGAAAAGTCAACGCCCATGATCTGTGCAAACGAAGATTTTTTTCCTCATGTTCCTGATTTGAAAAACACTGATAAAACGCGGGTGTAAGGAAGCTAATTTCGGCCTGTCCTTGATTTCCACAGCGGTTTCCACAAAATCTTTATGCCAAAAGTCCCAACCCAAACGTGCGAATGAACCAAAGATGTTCTTGACGGCGCAACCTGATCTGCCTCATTGTGTCTCTTAGAGACCAGATGTCAGATCTCATCGCCTATGTCGACGGTGGTTCCCACGGCAGTCCGGGGCCTTCCGGCATTGGCGTATTGATTGAGAAGCCCGACGGCGAACTGATCAGGATCGCCCGCTGGATTGGCCACCACGACAACAATGTGGCTGAATATGCCGCCTTGCTGGAAGCCCTGCAGCGCGCTCTGGAACTCAACGCCACCTCATTGAGCGTTTTTAGCGATTCAGAGTTGGTTGTGAAACAGATGACCGGCGAGTACTCCTGCCGCAGCCCGCGGCTGTACTCTCTCCACTGGATGTGCCGCAAGCTGGCCCGCACTCTGAAATTCTGCATCTCCCACATTCCGCGCGAGCAAAATCAGGAAGCTAACCGCCTGGCGAACCACGCTGTGCGTTTTCGGCGCGAGCCAGCACTGGATATTTGATCGCCGAAATCGCCGTCATCGCGCGTCATCGCCGTAACCGGAAAAGCAAAACCTTACCGCTGATGAAAAATGATGCAAGGATCAGGAGAATCAACCGGAATCGAAATGATTTCGTCTAATTGGCGCGCGGATTCGGGCCTCAGGAAACCCCAATCATCCGTATGATCCGTGAAATCCGTGGTGAGTTTTTATTTTTCGATGACGCGATCCCGGCGATCACGCGCGATCTCGGCGATTCTTACGCCTTTGTGTGCTCGTAATACTTGCCGATGATGTGTCCTATCTCCACTGCTGCTTCAGGGTCGAGATCAACAAATTCAAATCCGGCATACTGCTGGTCAGCAAAGCGCAGACGCGCATTCACGCGCACGCGGATGTCTTCGGTCGGCTCGTGGATGGTGAAGCTATAGATCTTGCTGTCTTCGTTGTAAAGACGTTCCGGCTCCATCATAAAGCCGCCGCGCGCAAGCTGGCGCAGCACGCCGGCCTGTCCGCCTTTGGCTTCCATCACCAGCACCTGTGACTGGTGGGCGATGTCCACTCGCTCAAACCTGCGGCGTTCTTCTGGATTTTGGGCTTCCGTCGTAGGCCTCATTGAATCTGCTCTCCAAATGCGCTGACTGGATCAATGTCCACGGGCACATCTTTTACGCTTGTTAGCGCCGATTTTAACTCAGCCGGCATGGAATCATACTTTTTAAACCATTGCTCAGCGCGGTTCCTGTCGCCCGTGGCCTCAATTTCCAGCAGCTCTTTGGCCAGCGTGGCAATTGCCTGCGGCATCTTTGTGTAATCAATTGCATACCTTGAGGTCTTTGGATCAAAAGTGATCGCGCCCTGCTCGGCAAGATAATTGAATTCCATCATCTCCGCGCGACCGTGGGCCTCAGCCACGCCAAAGCGCACCGTGCGGAAAATCCCGGCCACATGCGACGCATAAAACGTGTTGGCCTGCGTCTTCTGTATCACGCCTTTATCCATCAGCCAGTTCAGCGCGAACAGGCCCACGATATCAGCTTTGGCTTCTTCCAGTCCTGCATACGTCGGTCCAATCGACTCTCGAATATCGGCCTTGCCTGTTGCGGTTCGAGCATAAGCCGGACCAAGCCCGTGGCAAATCTCATGCATCAGCACCACGGCCAGATAGCCTTCCATGCTGGCCAGCGCAGCCTGGTCTTCCCGCATCAACTGCTTGCCGATAGGCAGCACTACGTAGTTCACGCGCGCGTCCATGTAATTCTTGAAGAAGATTTTCTTCGTGCCTTTTTCCTGATGGATGCGCGGATCGTTCGGCAGATTGTCCGCCACCGCCTGATATCCGTGGCGAAGATCGCCGGCGCGGAAAGGCGTGTTCATTACTTCCATCGGCGTGCTCTTGCCTTGCATTGACGGGCGGTCTTCCGGAGCCAGGGGCAGCGAGTCCTGTATGTCCGGGACGTACTTCTTGAAAGTATCCAGACTGGCGCTTTCTTCCTGATTGCGGATCATCACAGCCGCGCCGTAAGAAGTCTTCACGCCCAGCAGATCATCAAGATACGTTTCATACGGAGCAAAAATAATGTCGAACTTTGGGTTCTCCAGGTCGAGCCATGCAATGTCGCTCTTGTAATAGTCGTCTGTCAGCAGAGCTTCGGCACGCAGTTGCAAAAACCCGGCGAAAGCTTTGTCCGGACTCAGTGCCGCGGCTTCACGCAGGGCCTTTGCCGCTCCCAAGAGCCACGGCTTGTATTCAACATGGTATGGAACGCCAACCAGCTCGCCTCCCTGGCGCTTAACCACCGTGAACGGGCTGTAAATCTGGGCTTTCTTTTCCGGATGCT
>JASLFF010000596.1 GCA_030150795.1 Terriglobales bacterium
GATGGTTACGGTTTAACTTACTGTGCAACATTTGCAGTAAACCAGCATCTTACGATAAAGGTGCAATCCGGGTGCGGCAAGTCCATGTTAAGGAGCGCCGTTGAAGAATCCGCTAAATAGAATCGTGCGTTCTGTGCGCGCCCTGGGGCGTGAACTCGCCCGGCAAACCGTTCCTGAAGTACCCCCCGTTGAGCAGCCACGCATTCCCAAAGTCGGCATTGCGCTGGGCGGAGGTTTTGCTCGCGGCCTGGCCCACATCGGCATCCTGAAAGTCCTGGAAGAAGAAAATATTCCGGTGGACTTCATCGCCGGCACCAGCGTTGGACCGGTCATCGGCGCGGCCTATGCCAGCGGCATCAGCGCCAAGGAACTGGAAGAGGTAGCGGCGCTCGTCCGGTTCAAAGATTTTTCGCGCTGGACCTTTTCCCGCTTTGGCCTTTTCAGCAATGACAAAATGTCAATCTTCCTGCGTAAAGTGTTGCGTTGCAAAACATTTGAAGAGCTAAAGATTCCCATGGCCATCGCAGCCACTGACATTATTACCGGCGATGCAGTGGTCTTTACCAAAGGCGATCTGGTGGATCCTGTGCGCGCAAGCTGCGCTTATCCCGGCATGTTCCAGCCGGTAAGAATTGGCGGACAGCTACTCGTCGACGGCCTGCTGGCACATTCTGTTCCGGCCATGCCGCTGCGCGATATGGGCGCTGACCGTGTTATTTCTGTCCACCTGGCGGCACACTGGGTCAAACCTGGCGGCCCTCGCCACGTGTTTGACGTGATTGGGCAATGCTTTTCCATTGCGCAGGAACGAATGTGCGGACCCTGGAAAGCCGCCTCGGATATCGTCTTACAGCCGGAGATCGGCGAATTTGCTTACGATGACTTTGTTCGCGCACCTGATTTGATCCGCTGCGGAGAAGTGGCCGCCCGCGCCGCTATGCCGGAAATCCGCGCCTGGATGCCTGCACCTGCAGTGGTTGCCCCTCCCGCGCCGGAACCCGCATTAAATGCGACGTTGGTCCCGCAAACGGACTGGCAGTCCGCTACGCAGCCCGCTCCCTTAAAGACGTAAGCAAACTTTAAAGCGGAATAAATGGGAAATGCGTTAGAAGCTTGCCTTCCGGAGAAAAAACTTCTAGCACCAGGCGGTCTGTGATGGGAAGATTTCCAGCGTTGATGTTGATGCGGTAAACGCGTTCGTCGTATGGTACATCAGAGGGCATTCCGATCATTTCAATGGATTGTGGCTCAACTTCCCGCACTTCCAAACCGTGATAGGCACGCACACGGAATTTCAGGTGGAGCAGCAGTTCCTGCGGATCGTCAGGGAGCTCGATCGACGCTACTGGACCATCAAGAAAGACCTTCTTGAGCGACGCGGTAATACGAAAACTAAAGCGCTGGGGAAATTCTTTGACCGTGCTGCCATCGCTTGAAACGAGTTTTGACTTGGAGCCTTCCAACACATGCTGCGCCCCTTCAAGCTCCGGGCACTCGATCAGGCCTATCAATGACAGTGTGGCTTTTGATGGCTTCAGCAACATCACATCATAGCCAACGGGAATGTTGGAACGCAGCCCCGACGCAGACTTCGGCACGTTTCTGGCCGCTGCGGCGAGTGCAAGACCAGCAACTATCAAGAGGAGGCCACTTAAAGTGAGTCCACGGGATTTCATGGCGGCTCTTTTCCGGCTTCCGGCGTGTGGCATGAAACGGCCCGGCGTGATACACAAGAAGCTCACCAGATGAGAGAAGAATAGAGAGAAAAAAGATGCTTCGCCTCTTGTGTTTTACTGCTCATCCTGACGACGAAGCCGGCAGCTTTGGCGGCACGCTGCTGCGCTATGCCGAACGGGGCGTTGAAACCCATGTAATCTGCCTTACCCCCGGGCAGGCAGCCACGCATCGGGGCTCGGCCAGGTCAGATGACGAGCTTTCCGCTGCCCGCCGTCTGGAATTCAAGGCTGCCTGCAAACTGCTGAAAGTAGCCAGCGGAACCGTCCTCAACTATCCCGACGGCAAGCTCGATCGGCAGGATTTTTATGCCGTTGTTGCGGACCTGACCCGACGCGTTCGCGAGTTGCGTCCGCAGGTGGTAATGACTATGGGCACTGAGGGCGCTATTACCGCCCATCCGGACCACTCCATGGTTGCAGTTTTTGCCACCATGGCCTGCCACTGGGCCGGGCGGACGAACCGCTTTCCCGATCAGTTGGAAAATGGCCTTCCTCCCCATCGCACACAGAAGCTTTACTACGCTACCGCTCTCTTTACCATGCCTGAACGCCAGCCGGTATCTCTGGCGCCCACCACGACGATCATCGAACTTATGCCGCATGAAATCGCCGCCAAGATTGCAGCTTTTAAGCTTCATATCTCGCAAGCGCCACTGTTTGGTTTTTTTGAAGCGACTATTCATAAGCGCGGCACGATGGAAGTGTTTCACCTGGCCAATAGCATTAAACCAAGCAGGATGGAAATGGAAACGGATTTATTTGCGGGAGTGGAGGATAAGTAGCTTTACCGCAAAGGACGCGAAGAGCGCAAAGGGAAAAAGGATTTAACTGCGGAGGACGCAGAGAAGAACGGGTTATAACTTTTAAGATAGCCCCTCACAATTTTGCTTCTTCTGCGTACTCTGCGGTAATTTTTTTCTTTGCGTCCGTCGCGTCCTTTGCGGTTGATCTTTGGCTGATGGCTGAGCGCTAACTGCTGACTGCTACTTCGCCAACGGCTTAATAATCTCGCTCAACACGTCCGGCTTCGATTCATCGCGCACCAGGTGAGCGTATTTCTCGCCGTCGTGGTAGTTGAGCGTAAACGTTTTGTAGTAGTCGCCGTTCATCACCAGCAGTTCCAGGTCCGGGCCATTTCCCTTCCCTGCTTTGAGTGCATCACGCAAGATGTCTGGATCGAACTTGCTTCCGTTCACAGCAATCAGTGTGGTTCCCGGCGCGATTCCTGCTTTCCACGCAGGACTATCAACAATCACGTCGTGAATGCCACCCTTGTCGTCGAGCGCTAGCCCGATGGAGAATCGCGCATCCACCGCTTTGCGAACCTGCTCCATGGCTTTGGTGAACTCGCTGGCCTTGTCGTCATACACCAGCTTCCAGCCACTGTTGGTGATTCCGCCCAACGGAGCGCCGGGACCATAAGTATCCAAACGGTCGCGCAGGAATTTGGCCCAATCGTATGGC
>JASLFF010000226.1 GCA_030150795.1 Terriglobales bacterium
GAAATGGAAAAGCTGAGTTACACTTTGTTGATCCGTACAAGCTGACCTGCTTATATTAGTTGGAATATTATGTTATTGTAAGTTTTTGATGCAGCAAGCGCATTTCTTCCTGCTGCCATTCAATATTGTGGCAACTCCGCCTAGCAGCAGTCTCTTGAGTTGAGAATGTTGCGCAAGGCGGCTGAAAACTGAAACGAAACTGGCAAAATCTGGAATCATGGCCACGATCTGTCAAGCAATGAATTGCTGTTGTAATCCAGCCTCAGAGGACGTATCTGCTTTTACGTAGCTGGGTATTCCACAAAAAAGTCCGCATTTGGACTGGCTGGGTGAAACTATGAGCGAGAACATAACTAGACTGGAGCAGGTCCGGGAATTGAGCGAACAAGAGCACGCTGAACTCCGGCCGGTTGAACAGCATTTTGTATTTCGCAGTAATAGTTATTATCAGGGATTAATTAACTGGAACGATCCTCACGATCCAATTCGCAGGCTGGTGATTCCTGACCGAAGCGAGTTGCTGGAAGGCGGGAAACTGGATGCGTCTGAAGAAAACGCGTATACGAGAGTACCAGGCCTGCAACACAAATATCACGATACCGCCCTTCTGTTGGTCAATGACGTTTGCGGTGCGTATTGCCGGTTCTGTTTCCGCAAACGTCTCTTTCTCGACGATAACCATGAAGTTGTGAAAGACATCTGGCCGGGGCTGCAATATATTGCGGAGCATTCCGAGATTACCAATGTCCTCCTCACTGGGGGCGATCCGCTGGTGTTCTCGGCCTTGAAATTAAAATCCATTCTTGAACGGATCAGGCGCATTGATCATGTGAAGATCATCCGAATCGGAACCAAGATGCCGGCTTTCGATCCGCAAAAACTCTATTCGGATGAGTTGCTCATGGATGTACTCCGCGCATACAGCACACCGACAGCGAGAATTTACATCATGGCCCACTTTACGCATCCACGCGAACTGACGCCGGAAGCCTTCCGCTGCCTGGATGCTTTGCAGCGCGCAGGAGCAATGACGGTCAACCAGAACCCGATGATCGCCGGCATTAACGACGATCCGGCAGTGCTTGCAGACCTGCTCAGCAGGCTTTCCTTTGCCGGCGTCACTCCTTATTACGTTTTTCAATGCCGGCCCACCATGGGCAACAATGCATATAGCGTGCCGCTGGAAAAGGCTTGCCAGATCTTTCAAAAGGCCCAGGCGCGTTGTTCCGGCTTAGCGAAACGCGCCCGCTTCGTCATGTCGCATGCTTCAGGCAAAATCGAGATCATCGCCGTGAAAGACGGCTTTGTCTACATGAAATATATTCAGGCCTCTTCTCCCGAATATGAAGGGCGTTTTCTGGTCCTGCCATCCAACAAAAATGCACACTGGCTGGATGATTATCAAGCGCAGCCAGGTGTTCCTTGTCAGGAGGCTTGCAATGCAGGAACAGTCTAATATCCATCCCTGGAGTTTTTCGCGCCAGTATCCTGTGGCGGTTCGCACTAATGGCGTCTACATCTACGATGAACACGTAAACGCTATCTGGATGGGAGCGGCGGCGCGATAGCTGTCAATATCGGGCATTCAGTTCCCACGATAATCGAAGACATCTCTCGCGTCCTGTCCACACTGGCATACGTTCATAACTCACATTTTCGTACAGGCGGAGATTTTATCGCTGCCAGGTAAGTGTTCCTCATTTCCGCAGCCATTGCAAAACCGCGACTTGCAGGTGTGACAAACAGTTTTGACCTCTGTATCAACGTTCTGCGAAAGCAGCGCCTTCTTGCGTTGCTTCGTATGCTGGTCGGGTCTTGTGATCCTTTAATCCTTAGGCGGTTTTTTCAACCCGCCATTGCCTAAAACTATTCAATGCCAAAATGGGAATTCAGTTCTCGAATCCATACGAATCTGGTTGACTGAAATTCCGCCCAAACCATAGAATTCGCGCATCGTTTCTCACACGAAAGGAGTGCGAGATGAACCGACGAGCAGATTAGACTTCTCCCCCATTTTTTTAGGGGACCAAACAATTCGCTTTTTCCCGTCAAACGATTTCTCGATTTTGAAAAAGAGTCTTCACAGCTTGCTGATAAACAGCCGGTTAGGTGAATTGACAGGAAGCGAGTCAAGGAGGTGCTCGCCATGAGAGTTCAATCGACCATAACCGGCTCAATATTAAAAGCGTTCCCTACCACCGCGGATCTCCCGCGAACAGACGCTGAACAGCGCGCGACACTTCGTTCAAAAGCAATCCGAGAGATCCGCTGCTTCGCTCTTGGTCCTCTGGGAACCAACATGATTCAGGCCGCCCAGCGCTGGTACGAACGGATGGGAATCATAGATAAGGCTTCGATCATTCCATGTGAGACACCTGAAGATTCGCTCGCGTCCGCGGAAGCTGCAACTGGAGAAGCCGTACTAGCCCTATTCTGGACATGTGCGGTTTACGTTCACTTGAATGAGATGTTCTTTCGCAACGTGGATTGTTTACCTTTTCAGTTTCAACAGATCATGCCTCTGGACGAGATGCAGTTGGCATGTCGGCCCGAATTAGTACCAAAATCAGCCGAGGCAATACCGGAACATTGGCGCATCTCGACACACGCTTCACCGTCACCGCTAATCGCGCACCTTCCCGCCGACATCATTTCTGCAAATAGCAACGCCGCTGCGGCCAAAGATTGTGCATGCGGACTTACAGAGGCCTGTATTACGACCGAGACAGCCAGGCTCGAATACGGACTTGCTAAATTGTTCAGCTTCGGCTGCCCAGACATGGTCTTCTTTGGCGGCGTGACAGCTAAAGGAGCTGCGCTTCTGCGGAACGTCTTCGCAGAAGTGGCTCCACGGTCCAGCCGTTCTCCATTCACCGGTTGAACAATAGAAGGAGAGAAAACCATGAGTGATTCGAATGCTGCTTCACCGGCGGTCGTGGACGCCACCCTGGCGGATCCACTGGCCCAGAGTCATCGGATAGCGATTGTTTTGGCACAGGAATTAGATCGTGGAGCAACAGGTAATCGCTGTGCCGTCTTAGCGACGGGACTAACTGCCCTCCATCCCGAGATTGTCGGCAAGGATTTGAAGACAGCCGATGGCGAATCTCTGCCCGGTTTTACAAAAGTGCCAATCACGGTCTTGACAACCAAAGGCCAGTCTCTACAAGAGATGGCCGGCCAAGCTCGCGCAGCCGGATGCACAACTCTGGTCTTCTTGTCGCGCGCCCAAGGAATGCGGTCCTACGAAGCCTACCGTGAATCGGTGGCACAATCCCTGGCGAGCAATCTCGATGTAGATGCCATGCTCATCTATGGCGTAAAGAAAAAAGTGGCTTCCATAACCGGAGCACTGCCCTGCCTGCGCTGACTGTGTGGTAGCGGGCTTGAAAGGAGCACAGCATGGACGAAGTTCGAAACGGCTGGATATTCGTTCCCGAAGGCCCTGCGTGGATCGGAGCGGAAGTGCCCGGTGAAGGCCCGCCGCAATTGCTTTCCATCCCATCCTTCTGGATCACGCGTTGCAAAATCACCAACCGCGAGTTTCTTGCGTTTGTTAGTGACGGGGGGTATTCACGCCCTGAATTTTGGGACGCGGATGGTTTGCGATGGCTACGGGAGCGCAATGTTACTACTCCTGCGTTCTGGGACAATACTGCTTTCAATGACTTAGATAGGCCAGTGACAGGAGTGTCTTTCTATGAAGCCATGGCCTATGCTTCTTGGGCAAAAGCGCGATTGCCATGGGAAACCGAGTGGGAAAAGGCGGCCCGAGGCGAAGATGGCCGGCCCTACCCATGGGGACATCAAGAGCCCGATAGCAACATGGCACATTTCGCGCCCGACTTCGTGCCTTTGAAATTTGAAACTGTCGGCGCAGAGGGTTGCCCAGATGGTGACTCTCCCTACGGCTGCCGCCAAATGGCAGGCAATCTCTACGAATGGTGCCTTGACTTTTTTCACATGGACACGCCTGCGCGACGCTCAGCCACAAAATTGACCGAGATTCGGCCATCAAGACGGAGATTATTGAAAGGAGGCGCGTGGACCACGGGATCTGACCGGCTTCGAGCTTCAGCGCGATGGTCTCAGCCGCCGGGAGTAAGAGACAACATTATGGGCATTCGCTTGGTATGCGACCACACTCGGCCAAGTGGCACCAAGGAGGATTCTCAATGACACATGCTAAGCAGATCCCTACCTTCTTTCACGAATACAAAGGCTGCGCCATACCTGAATTAGATACCGCCAGCTACCGATTGGTGGTGGAAGGGAAGGTTGAGAAGCGTTTGGAAATCAGTCTCTCCGAACTCGAACACATGGGTTCGGCGACTGAGATTGAGCGCCGATTCTACTGTGTCAATGGCTGGAGCCTGTCCGCTCGCTGGTTTGGAGTAGAGGTCCGCCATTTCCTCGAATTCGTCAGGCCAGCACCCGAAGCTCAATTCTTAAGGGCTACAAGCATAGGCGCATATGAGGACACGAGTAGTATCCGTGAACTGGTGGACGGCCGAGCGATGCTCGTAACCCGTATGAATGGAGAACCATTGCCGCCCGAGCGGGGAAAACCTGTGCGCTTGATGCTTTTTGATCGATATCAGTTCAGGGGAGTCAAATCGCTAGCTAAGATTGAAATCGTAAGCGACTATCGTCCGGGCATGTGGGTCAAGTACGGTTACACTGACGCAACTATTCAACCCTTCCCGCATCTGGCAATCGAAACGGGAGAATGCTTGATGCCCGATCCTGAAGTTTTGAAACCTGAGGAACCGCCTAGCTGACGGCCACCATGGAAAAGAGGACGCGTATGCCCAACACTGCTTCCCGTTTGGAAGCATTCAATGCATGTCGGATCCGCGAAATGACTCGGTTTGCCGAGCAACGAAAGGCAATCAATTTAGCCCAGGGTTTCCCGGACTTTGATCCACCGCACGAGCTGATTGCTGCTGCCCATCTTGCCTTAGACAGTGGATTCAATCAATACGCTTTGTCATGGGGTTCTCCCCGTTTGCGGGCCGCTCTAGCATTAAAGCAGGAAAGATTCATGGGGCTGGCCCTTGATCCAGACAGGCACATCACTATTACGTGCGGAGCAACGGAGGCCATGATGGCAGCCACGCTGACAGTTTGCGACCCTGGAGATAAAGTCATCGTGTTTTCGCCATTCTATGAGAACTATAGAGCTGATATAGCTCTTTCGGGCGCCGTTTCAGTGTGCGTCCAGTTATATCCGCCTGAATTCACATTTGACCCGCAAGAGCTGCGTAAAGCATTTCAGGCGGGAGCAAAGGCTTTGATTTTATGCAATCCATCAAACCCCACTGGGCGCGTTTTCACTCTTGAGGAATTGCGTGTTATCTGTGACCTGGCGCATGAATTTGATGCTTGGGTAATTACTGATGAAGTATACGAGCATATCGTTTACCCTCCAAATCGACACACTTATGTGGCTTCCATGCCAGAAATGTTCAACCGCACTATCTCTTGCGGTTCATTTTCAAAGACATATTCGGTTACAGGGTGGCGTTTGGGATACGTAATCGCGGAAGAAGAAACCACCGCTGGTATCCGCAAAGTCCATGATTTCTTGACGGTCGGGGCCCCTGCTCCGCTACAGGAAGCGGCCACTTGTGCGCTGAGTTTTCCGGATGAGTACTACTCTCAGTTGGCCTCTGAGTATCAGCGTCGCCGAGATATCTTTACCGGCTGCCTCAACGAGCTTGGAGTGCCGTACATCTTACCGCAAGGTTCCTACTTTTGCTTGGCGGATATTGGCTCTTTTGATTTTGTGGATGACTTTGAGTTTTGTAATTGGCTGATCGAAGAAGCCGGAGTAGCTGCAGTGCCGGGTTCTGTTTTTTTTGACCAATCCATCACAAGGTTCGTCCGGTTTCACTTCAGCAAGCGTGAAGAAACGTTGCACGAGGCCGGACGGCGTCTGCTTAGTATTCGGCAAAAGGTCTAACCATAGGCGACCGTAAGTGGGCGGAGAAACTCGTTCTTGACCTTATGAGATTCGATTTTGGTTATAAGATTCCAGGTATGCCTGAACAAATTGCTTTATTGAGGGTTCCCGTTGTATCACCGTCCGATGTAAAAGCAGAAAGGAACGTTCTGCAAGAGGTTCTTGAGGAAGTCAACCGCGATTCTGCCCACGAGCGCGCTTTCACTTGCACCTTTAACTGCACCAGCGGCAGCATCTCGGGCGGGATTGTGAATGAGGGGCTCCACCATTCGTCTTTCTGACTAGAAATGTGCTGCAGCAGGAGCGCCTTAGCTTCCCGCATTGCGGAGATGAACGCCGGGTCAAGGGTTTGCGAATCTCCACGGACCAGTAACTCGTCATCATTTCTGCCTAGTTGTATCCCCCATTGTTCCAATTGCCGCTAGTAACTCGCTATACTCATATGCTCAACTCCACGATGCTCGGAGAAGAAGCAATTTTTTTGGGAGATGGAATGCGGTTGGCAGGAGTCTCTAATGCAGGCACATTTGTATCTAAGCTCGCGGCCAGTTCAGCCAAAGTTGGTGTGGTAAATAAGGCTCGCACATCCGCCTTCAATCCGGCCCGGGCCACTCGCTCCATCAGCGACACCGCTGTAAGCGAGTGTCCACCAAGTTCAAAGAAATTATCGTGACGGCCCACCCGCTCTAGATTGAGCAACTCCGCCCAGATGCCTGCCAGCAACTCCTCGATCGCCCCTTGCGGCGCTTCGTATTGGCGCACTACATATGCGTCGGCTTCCGGCGCAGGCAGCGCTCCCCGATCCAATTTCCCGTTCGGTGTCAGCGGCAGCGACTCCAATCGCACATACGCCGCCGGCACCATATACTCCGGCAACTTTGCCGCTAAATGCGATCTCAGCTCCTGGGCTCCCACACTGCTTTGCTCCGCGGGTGTGTAGTAAGCCACCAGCCGCTTGTCGCCTGGTGTATCTTCACGCGCCAGCACCACGGCTTCCTGCACGCCCGCATGCTGACTCAGCCGCGCCTCGATCTCTCCCAACTCGATCCGGAACCCTCGGATCTTTACCTGAAAATCGTTGCGACCCAGAAACTCGATGTTGCCGTCCGCCAGCCACCGGCCCAGATCTCCCGTGCGGTACATCCGCGCTCCAGCCTCCATGCAGAACGGATCTTTAACGAACTTCTGTGCCGTCAGCTCCGGACGGTTCAAGTAACCGCGCGCTACCCCAGTTCCGCCGATATACAGCTCCCCGGTCACTCCCACCGGCACGGGCTCGCCATGTGCATCCAGGATGTAAATCCGCGTGTTCGCCAGCGGGCGGCCGATGGGAGTATTGCGGGACATGTTCCTGATCTCTGGATAAGTTGTGCTGAATACCGTGGTTTCAGCGGGGCCGTAACCATTCACCACTTGAAGGCCTGGCGTATTTTGTTGAAGCTGGTAGAGTGCCGATTCCGTCGATGATTCCACTCCGACCAAGACTAGCTCAAGGGGAAGAGGTGAGATGGGTTTCTGCGTATGCTGCTCATCGCGGATAAACAAAGGAGGCAGATACCCGAAAGCAATGTTGTGAGCAACGAACCAGGCAAACAGGGCCCTTGCGTCTCCTCTGATTTGTTCAGGTACGATGTTGACGGTCGCGTTGAGACAAAATCCGGCAAACAGTTCAAAGATGGAGACGTCAAAGCCAAAGCTCGTCCACAGCGATGCTTGCACCGCATTCCGCCGCACCCTGTCTCCGAAACGTGTGATCCAGTCGTGAACAAGATTCACAATCCCGACATGCTGCACAGCGACGCCCTTGGAAGTCCCGGTCGAACCGGACGTGTAGATGATGCAGGCGAGATTTTGCGCGGTGACTCCGAATTCATCGGACGTTGGATTGCGATCACTGTAGGAGGTCCTCCAGGCTGCACCTTGAGCATCCAGCAGGACGATGGGCCGGCCATTGTCGGATTTTATGAAGGAATCCTGGAGCCGAGTCTGCGTCAGCAGGGCCACTGGCGCACTATCTTCAAGCATGAAGCGCAGCCGCTCTGCCGGAAACGCGGGATCCAGCGGCACATACGCTCCTCCGGCTTTGAGCACTCCCAGCAGTCCAACGACCATATCAAGACCGCGCTCCGCGCAGATTGCCACCCGGTCATCTGGCCTCACACCGAGCTCTCTTAAGTAGTGCGCCAGTTGATTGGCACGCCGGTTCAGTCCCACATAGCTCAGTTGCTCACCTTCATACACCACCGCCACCGCTTCCGGCGTTTTCTCCACCTGCTGCTCGAACAACTGGTGTACGCACTGTTCGCTGGGAAACTGCCTCTTGGTGTCATTCCACTCGTACAGCAGTTGTCTACGCTCCGAGGGCGGTAATATTTCCAGCGCTCGCACCGCCTTCACCGGAGAGCTTTCCAGTGCTTCGGCCAGCGAGGCCAGCGCCGTATGCATGTACCTGCAAACCCGCAACGGTCCAACCGAGGCCGGAGTTTGCGCGGCCAATGAGAAGCCTTCGCCAAAGTCACTTACCGAAAGAGTGAAGGGATAATTGCTCCGCTCCTCGATCCGAAACGGCTCGATGCCCTCCCAGGCCCGCAGGCTTTCTTGCGAACGCGCGCGGGCCGCCGTCGGACTGTGGCGGTAGTTGAGCAAGGCCGAGAACAACGGTGTGGGAGGTGCCACCCGGCTGCACCTCTGCACCAGCGCCAGAGAGGCATGTTCATGACCTAGCAACTCCGCCAGCAGATTGTGTATGCGCCGCACGCTGGCTTCGACTCCTTCCTCAGCCGCATGGATGCGCACCGGCAGAGTGTTGATGAACAGCCCCATCACGCGATCCGCCCCTTGCCCGCCCTGCATGCGTCCAAACAGCACCGTCCCGAACACCACATCCTCACGCTCTGAAACCCTGGCCAGCACCTGCGCCCACGCCAGATGGCAAAGACTCGCCGCACTGACTCCCAGTCTCCGCGCCTGCTTGCGCAAACGCCCCGCTGCGTCCTCATCCACCCGCAGATGCGCGTCCTCAATCCCGCTGCCATCGCCCTGCACATCCAGCAGCCCAAAGGGCGCCGTCGGCTCCTCCACATCCCCCAGCATCTGCCGGAAAAAGGCTTCATGCTCTTCCTGGCTTACCCCCAGCCGCGCCTGCGCTACCAGGTTGCGGAACGGAAGCGGCTGGGGCAGAGAAGATTCCTCTCTCCGCAGATGAGCTTGTACCTCCTGGTACATCACCTCTAAGGTCGTGTGATCGCCTGCCAGATGATGTAGTAACTGCACCATCAGCCAGCGGTCCTGGACCGAGTCATAGCCGATGCAGAGCCGCAGCATCGGCGCCCGCCGCACATCGATGCGCATGCGGCGTGGGTGGCAGCGCGCATACAGCTGTTCACGGGCATCGCCGCCAACTCCGTCCAGTTCGATCTCTTCCACCGCCAACTCGGCCCGCCGCCACACCACCTGCACCCGTTCCCGCAATCCTTCCCACACCACCGCCGTGCGCAGAATGTCATGCCGGTCGATGACCGCCTGCAGCGCCGTGATATAGCGATCCAGCCGGTCTCGGCTGTCAAAGCCAAACTGCATGGCCACCACGTAAGGATCACCCTCGCCGCCCATCAAATGGTGGAAGAGAATCCCCTCCTGCAGCGGGGCCAGCGGATAGATGTCTTGTATGTTGGCCGCACCGCCCGGAACACCCCTTGCGATTTCGTCGATCTCCTCTTGAGTCAGCTCCACCAGCGTTAGCATCTCTGGCGTGATCATCTGGCAGCCCGTCGGGATCAGGTTGGGCGGCGCCTCCACCCTGCGGGCATCTCCGCCTGTAGTTGCGGCCAGCTCGGCCAGTGTGGTTGTGGCGAACACGGCCCGCACGTTAACGGCAAAGCCATTGCGGCGCATTCGCTCGCTTAAGGTCACGGCCAGTAGCGAGTGTCCGCCCAGCTCAAAGAAATTATCGTGACGGCCCACGCGCTCTAGATTGAGCACCTCGGCCCAGATGCTCGCCAGCAACTCCTCGATCTCGCCTTGAGGCGGTTCATATTGGCGGACTACGTAAGCGTCGCCTTCCGGCGCCGGCAGCGCCTTGCGATTCAACTTCCCGTTCGGCGTCAGCGGCCACGATTCCAACCGCACATATGCCGCCGGCACCATGTACTCCGGCACCTTCGCCGCTAAATGCGCTCTCAGCGCTTCGGCTCCCCCACTGTTTTGCTCCCTGGCTGTGTAGTAAGCTACCAGCCGCTTGTCGCCCGGCGTATCTTCACGGACCAGCACCACTGCTTCCTGCACTCCCTTATGTTCGCTCAGCCGCGCTTCGATCTCCCCCAACTCGATACGGAACCCTCGGAGCTTTATCTGAAAATCGTTCCGCCCCAGAAACTCGATATTCCCATCCGAAAGCCACCGCCCTAGATCCCCCGTCCTGTACATCCGTCCGTTCGCATCATCCGTGAATGGGTCCTTGAGGAACTTCTCCGCCGTCAGCTCTGGACAGTTCAAGTAACCGCGCGCTACCCCAGTTCCGCCGATATACAGTTCCCCCGTAACGCCCACCGGTACCGGCTCTCCATGTGCATCCAGAATGTAGATCCGCGTGTTCGCAATCGGTCGCCCGATGGGAACCGTGCCTTTCTCCGGCACTGTTTCAACGGGAAAGTAAGAGGCAAAGACGGTGATTTCCGTTGGGCCATAAAGATGGAACAGTCCGCGCTGAGGAGGTTTCTTCAACGCCTGCCGAATGCTCTGGGGATCGCACATCTCGCCACCAAAGATAATCTGGTCCATTCGATGAAAGATGTTGGGCTTTATACGTATGCATTCGTTAAAGAGTGGAGTTGTCAAGCAAAGGGTAGAGACCTGCAGATTCTGTAATTGCAGTGCCAGGTTCTCCGGCGCCAGCACATCGAATCTCGGAATCACTGCCAGACGGCAGCCATTTAAAAGCGCACCCCAGATTTCAAATGTTGCTGCATCAAAGGCCACGCTGGACAAATGCCCGATCGTCTGTGGCGGGGTGAAATCAACATAATTGGTGTTCTGCACCAGACGAACCACGTTCAAGTGAGTCACCAGGACGCCCTTCGGCGATCCTGTCGATCCCGAAGTGTAGACGACATAAGCAAGGTGCTGGGGGCCCAGTCCGATGGTATTCGGGACTGGGTTGGTCTCAGGATGCTCCTGCCATGGCGGAGTTGCCGCTGTCAGATCAAGCACCGGCAGATTGTCGTCGATGCCGGCAAACAACTTTTCCAGATGGCTTTGCGTCAGCAGCGCGGCCGGCGCGGAGTCTTCGATCATGAAGCGCAGCCGTTCAACCGGATACGCAGGATCCAGTGGTACATACGCGCCTCCGGCCTTGAGCACCGCCAGCAGCGCAATGATCATCTCCAAGCTGCGCTCCACGCAGATGGCCACCCGGTCATCCGGCCTCACACCCAGCTCTCTTAAGTAATGCGCCAGTCGGTTTGCCCGCCGGTTCAACTCGGCATAGCTGAGTTCTTCTTCCTCGAACACTACCGCCGTGGCCTCGGGAGTCTTCGCCACCTGCTCCTCGAACAACTCATGCACGCACTTGTCAGACGGGAACTCGGTCCGGGTTTGATTCCATTCGTAGAGAACACGATGACGCTCGGAGACCTCGAGCAGGGGGAGGCGGTCGACGGCCTGCGTATCGTCGGCCACCATGGCTTCGAGCAGGTTGCGGAAGTATCCTAAATATCGCTCGATCGTCGATCGCTCGTACAGTGCCGTCGCATACTCCACCCCGCCCACAATCTGATTGCCCTCTTCATGTAACGAAAGCTGCAAATCGAATTTCGATATGTCATGCGGAAGGGCAGTGAAGGGGCTGACCTGCAGCCCAGGCAGATTGATCGTTCCTTTAGGAGCGTTCTGCCATGCGAACCCCACCTGGAACACCGGGTTGTGCGCCAGACTCCGTGACGGCCGAACGATCTCCACCACCTGCTCAAACGGAATGTCCTCATGCTCCTGCGCGGCCAAAACTTGTCCCTTGACCCGCTCCAGCAGTTCCCCTACCGTCGCTGTCTCCGAAACACCCAGTCGGACTGCCAGAGTGTTGACGAAAAATCCAATCAGCCCTTCGATCTCCACTCGATTGCGATTGGCTATCGGCGTACCTATCACTACCTCGTCCTGCCCCGACAGCCGCGCCAGCAGCGCTGCCCAGCCCGCCAGCACGGTCATGTACAGCGTTGTCTTGTGCTTCCGGCTCAGTCCTCTCAACCCCGCTGTCAACTCTTCATCCAGCACCAGCTTGGCTGCCGACCCGCTGTAACTTTGTTGCTCCGGCCTTACATGGTCTGCCGGTAATTGCAATACTTCCGGCGCTCCGGCTAAAGCCCTTTTCCAGTATTCCGCCTGCTTTCCCAGGACCTCGCCTTCCAGCCACTTCCGCTGCCAAACCGCGTAATCGGCATACTGCACACCCAACTCCGGCAGACCATCCTCTTCCCCTCTCACATAGGCGCCATACAAAGAGCTTAACTCGTTGCTGAAAACACCGAATGACCACGCGTCAGAGACAATATGATGAATCGCTATGAGGAATACGTACTCTTCGTTACCTTGCCGGATCAGCAGTCCACGAATCAGCGGACCTGCTTCCAGGTCGAATGCCATGCTCCACTCCTCTGCCGCCACCCGCTTCAATTCCTCTTTGGCATCGGTATGGTGACGCAGATCGTGCTCAACTAGATGGAAGCGGCTGTCCTCTGCCGGTGCGATTTGCTGAACCGGCTCCCCCTCCACAAAAGCAAAAGTGGTGCGCAGCACTTCATGCCGCGCCACCAAGCGGTCCAAGGCCCGCCTCAGCCCCGCTCGATTCATCTCCCCCTTCAAATACCATCCAGTCCGGATGTGATACGCCTCGCTGACACCCTGCATCTGCGCCAGAAACCACAAACGCTGCTGCGCCAGCGACAGCGGAATCCGTTCGCCCCGAGGGGCACGGGTTATCGCTGGCAGCTCCGCATGGGCAGCAATCGCCAGAGCGCCGGCGAAATCCTCGAGTACCGGCCGTGCGAACAAATCCCTTATCGTTACTTCTACCTTCAGCGTTTCCCGCACTCTCGCAATCACCCGTACCGCCATCAGCGAGTGTCCGCCCAGCTCAAAGAAATTATCGTGGCGGCCCACCCGCTCTAGCTTGAGCAACTCCGCCCAGATGCCTGCCAGCAACTCCTCGATCGTCCCTTGCGGCGCCTCGTATTGGCGCACTCCATAGGCGTCGCCTTCCGGCGCCGGCAATGCCTTCCGATCCAATTTCCCGTTCGGCGTCAGCGGCAGGGATTCCAACCTCACGTAGGCTGCCGGCACCATGTATTCCGGCAACTTCGCCGCTAAATGCGCTCTCAGCTCTTGGGCTCCCACACTGTTTTGCTCCCTGGCTGTGTAGTAAGCCACCAGACGTTTCTCGCCCGGCATATCTTCACGGGCCAGCACCACTGCTTCCTGCACCCCCTTATGTTCGCTCAGCCGGGCCTCGATCTCTCCCAATTCAATCCGGAAGCCCCGTACCTTCACCTGAAAATCATTCCGCCCAAGAAACTCAATCGTCCCATCCGCCTGCCAACGCCCCAGATCGCCTGTCCGGTACATCCGCGCTCCCGCTTCCCCGCTGTACGGGTCCGGCACAAACCGCTCCGCTGTCAGCTCCACTCCGTTCAAATACCCTCGCGACACTCCCGCTCCTCCGATGTACAGCTCTCCCGCCACTCCTACCGGTATTGGTTCCCCTTGCTTGTCCAGGATATAGGCCCGCTTATTCGCGATCGGGCGCCCAATGGGCGGAGTGCCAAGCTTTTGATCATCGCAGTCATACAGCGTTGCATGCACCGTCGTCTCGGTTGGTCCGTAGAGGTTGATGAGTCGCCGCCCAGGCAGCCACTGTTTGGCCAGAGACTCAGTTAGAATTTCGGCTGAAACCATGAGAGTTTCAAGGGTATCGAGGTCGCTACTTTCTGGTAAGGTGGCCAGCACCGTCGGCGGGAACTTTGCGTGAGTGATTCCACTTCGTTTGATTACCTGCTTCAGGGCTTCACCAATCAAAATCGCCCCTTGCGGTGCAACATACAACGCGGCGCCTCCACACAGCGCATTCCAAATCTCTGGAGTGCTGGCATCGAAGCTCAACGATGCAAACTGCAAGATGCGGCTGGCAGACTCGACGGCTAAGAGTCGAACTTGTGTGACAATAAGGCTACTTACCGCTCGGTGCTCAGCCATGACCGCTTTGGGGGTTCCCGTCGAGCCGGAGGTATAAGTGATGTAGGCCAAATGCTCAGAACTAAGACCTATCGCTGCTGGATCCGGATTGGTCTCCGGCTCTCTGCTCCACGCATCTGCTCCCCCGATCAGATCCAGCACCTGTACGCTTTCGCCAATCCCGCTGAACAGTCTTTGTAAATGTTTCTGCGTCAGCAGCACCGCCGGTGCGCTATCCTCCACCATGAACTGCAATCGTTCCCCCGGATACGCCGGGTCCAGCGGCACATACGCTCCCCCGGCCTTCAGGATTCCCAGTATCCCTACCACCATCTCAAGACTGCGCTCCACGCAGATCGCCACCCGTTCATCCGGCCTCACACCGAGCTCTCTTAAATAATGCGCCAGCCGGTTGGCTCTCCGGTTCAGCTCTCCATAGCTCAGAGAGGCTTCCTCATACACCACTGCAACAGCTTCCGGGCTTTTGCCTACCTGCTCCTCGAACAACTCATGCACACACCTCTCACTCGGATATCCCACTTCCGTCGCGTTCCACTCATAGAGAAGCTGCTGCCGCTCCTCTTGCGGCAGCATGGGCAAACGATCCACCCTCTGGCTGTCATCAGTCACCATAGCTCCCAACAGGTTGCGGAAGTATCCTAAATATCGCTCGATCGTCGATCGCTCGAACAGCGCCGTCGCATACTCAACCCAGCCCACAATCTGATTGCCCTCTTCATGTAACGACAGCGTCAAATCGAATTTCGATATGTCATGCGGAAGGGCAGTGAAGGGGCTGACCTGCAGCCCAGGAAGATCGATCGTTCCTTTAGGATTGTTCTGCCAGGAAAACATCACCTGGAACACCGGGTTGTGTGCCAGACTTCGTGGCGGCCGAACGATCTCCACCACCTGCTCAAACGGAATGCCTTGATGCTCCTGTGCGGCAACAACTCGCGATCTCACGTGAGCCAGCAGTTCGCCAACGTCGAACGAATCCGAAACACCCAGTCGCAATGCCAGAGTGTTGACGAAAAATCCAATCAGCCTTTCGATCTCCACTCGATTGCGATTGGCCGCCGGCGTGCCTATCACTACCTCGTCCTGCCCCGACAACCGCGCCAGCAGCGCTGCCCAGCCCGCCAGCACGGTCATGTACAGCGTTGTCTTGTGCTTCCGGCTCAGTCCTCTCAATCCTGCTGTCAACTCTTCATCCAGCACCAGTCGGGCTGTGGCCCCGCTATAACTTTGTTGTTCAGGCCTTACATGATCTGCCGGTAATTGCAATACTTCCGGCGCTCCGGCTAAAGCTCTTTTCCAGTATTCCGCCTGCTTACCTAGAAGCTCGCTTCCCATCCACTTCCGCTGCCAAACCGCGCAATCGGCATACTGCACACCCAACTCCGGCAGACCATCCTCTTCCCCCCTCACATAGGCGCCATACAAAGAGCTTAACTCCTTGCTGAAAAGACCGAAGGACCACGCGTCAGAGATAATGTGATGAATGGTTATGAGTAATACGTACTCTTCGTCACCTTGCCGGATCAGCCGTCCACGAATCAGCGGACCTACATTTAGGTCCATGGATGTACCGGCCTCTTCGGCTATAAGGCGCTCGAGCTCTGCCGCGGCCCTGTCGCATTCCCGAAGATCATGCTCTATCAAGTGAAACTGACTGTCATCCTTGCTCGCAATTCGTTGTAAAGGCTTCTCATTGACCAGCGTGAAAACTGTGCGCAAGGACTCATGCCGTGCCACGATTTGATTCAACGCTCGCCGAAGGGCCGCCCGGTCCAATTCTCCCCGCAACTGGAGACCGTGCAGGTTCTGATACGCCTTACTACCACCCTCTATCTGCGCCAAAAACCACAACCGCTCCTGCGCAAACGACAAAGGTAAATCGCTTCTACATTCGACCTTCGGAATTGCAGCCGTTGCCGATAACCGGCCACCGGCGCCGGCACTGGTCTCGGATCCAGCCATCGGGCGTGCGATTCTAGAATTTTTCATAGCTTGGCCGTCCGCAGTGTTATGTCACAAAGAGAAAAATACATGTGTTCCCCCTGACTGGAAGTGGAACGTGGCGATACTCGGCAGCTCCGCCGAATTCTCTGCAAACCACCCTCCGCACGCTGCAGGTCTTTCGATGCATTGACCTAGCGCAGTTGGAAGATATTGAGATACCGGCACAGCCAGCCCCCCCGGCGCGCGCCGGTTTTGCGCGCGTTGGGGTGGAATGCAACCCGCAGTTGCTTTGGGAAGGAATCGGGTTAGCCGAGAACGCGGTACGGAATGATTTACTAACTTCGCGAGAGCGCATGGCTTAAATATTTTTTTATATTTCGAAAACTCCATTGGGTCCTGCCAGAGGCGCTACTGCAACAAAATCGGAAACTAAGTAACAACAGTGAAGCTATTCATTTCTGAGCGTTGTTGCCGGGTCTACTTTGGCGGCCGCGCGTCCGGGTGCGTAGGTCGCGAAAAAGGCCACTGCCACCAGAAAAAAGCTGACGGCGGCAAATGTAAGAGGATCGGCAGCCTTAACGCCGTACAGCAGACTCGAGAGGAACTGTGTGAGGCCAAGGGCCGCACCGATTCCTATGGCGATGCCCACCAACGTCAAAATCAACCCGTCGCCCAC
>JASLFF010000600.1 GCA_030150795.1 Terriglobales bacterium
CAATGTTTTCTGCGCCGGGAAGGTGCGCCTGGAGATAAAAAGCCTTAGGCCCAACATAAAGCAACACTGGCTTTTGCGAGCCAGAGGCTTTCATCGCCTGGACCATTTCTTCCGGTTGGATTACCTGCGGGCTTCCGGGCGGCAGGTCGTCGGCGGCGCCGGCCGTCTTGGCCGGGCCCTGCGCAGAAGCTAATGCCACGGCAACCAAAGCCGCAAACAGTGAGATTCGCAGCATAAGTGTGCGAAACGAGAGAGATACAGGGGTCATCAATGCCGCCATTCTTTGCAAGGAATTGAAAAAAAATCTTAATTGCCCGATGAATAAGGCGTCAATCGTCCGACCACAGGAAGCAATGAGGACAGGAATCTCTTGTCCAGTATCCCTCAGATATCGATGTAAGGCGGCGTAACCAGCCAAACGAATCTGCCAGCCGGAAGTAAATGATTGATTCAAAAAGAGATATAAATATTTTCAACTGGTATATCTAAATGATATCATTTCGATAACAGACAGAGAAGAAGCTGCCTGTAGATCAAGGAAGTTCTGAAGATGAATACCAACAAAGTTAATGCCGCTCATGAACAAGTGGTTCGGGTACAAAACGGATGGATCATGCTGGTTCTGCTGATCGCCGCGGTACTGGCGGATATCGGGCTTATGGTTTTCGCGATTAGGGATGGCGTTGAAACTACCGGGCAGCCACACGTCGGTTTGCTGCTGCTTTCGGTTTTTGCCCTGCCGTTCCTCATCATCCTGCTGACCGGGTTTTTCACCCTTCAGCCGAACCAGGCACGAGTGCTGGTGCTGTTTGGCGCTTACAAAGGCACGGTGCGCACGCCGGGATTTCACTGGGGCAATCCGTTTTACAGCCGTGGGCCACAGGGAGCCAGCACTCTTCAGGCGCGGATTGCCGCAGCCAAAGGCATTATCACCGCGCCGGCCTCAGAGCAGAAGACGCTTAGCATGAACAAGATCTCTTTGCGTGCGCGCACGCTGAACGGAGACAAGCTCAAGGTGAATGACAAGCGCGGCAACCCGATTGAGATTGCCGCCGTCGTAGTGTGGCGCGTTGAAGATACGGCGCAAGCCATGTTTGACGTGGACAACTACCAGAACTATGTGCCCATCCAGAGTGAATCGGCCCTGCGGCATCTGGCCAGCCTCTACGCTTATGACCATTCTGAAGAAGACACCGAGATCACGCTGCGCAGCAATGTGGACGAAGTCTCAAAGTCCCTACGCGATGAGTTGCAGGAGCGGCTGAGCAAAGCCGGCGTGGTGGTGGACGAAGCGCGGCTCACGCATCTGGCGTATGCGCCGGAAATCGCGCAGGCCATGCTGCGCCGGCAGCAGGCGGAAGCCGTGATCGCAGCGCGCAGCAAGATTGTGCAGGGCGCGGTGAGCATGGTGGACATGGCGCTGAAAGAGCTTGCGGAAAAGCATGTAGTCACGCTTGACGACGAGCGCCGCGCCGCCATGGTAAGCAACCTGATGGTGGTCTTGTGCGGCGAATCGGAAGTGCATCCGGTGGTGAATACGGGCACGCTGTATGCCTAACTTGACCACTGATTAACACTGATGACACTGATCAGGAAAGGATCGAATCAGGTCATCGGAAAGCCCAAATCTTACCGCGGATCGGCAGATGAAACGCGGATAGGGGAGACCGTGAGAGCGGCTTGTGTACATGGCTGGCTTATTGGCTCAGTGGCTGAAAGCCGATCACTGGCAAGGACGAACGCAGGTTATAAATGCCTGCTCTCTCTGTCGGCGAGAATCAACTGATAGTAACTTTGAAAGCTGATTAACCAATGGCGGAACGGAAATCATTTTTGCTGCGCATGGATCCAGCGCTCTGGGATGACCTGGAAGGCTGGGCGCAGGCCGAGTTGCGCAGTGTGAACGGCCAAATTGAATATATCCTTCGACAGGCCGTAAACAAGCGCAAAGGGGAAAAAACCGTTC
This sequence comes from Terriglobales bacterium, assembly GCA_030150795.1. The sequence continues at coordinate 1,967 of JASLFF010000600.1, forward strand.
CGCCAGATGGCGCGTCCGATTCTCAGAAGAAGTGATCTCTGCTTCCATGCAATATCAAACATAAAAAGGCGCCCTTTGTCAGGGACAAGAAGGGCGCCGCAGTCTGTCACCGCAACAGATCAATGCACGGTAAACGTTGCGCTGCTTTGGAAGAGCTTGCCTGCGGTGTTCCAGGCGTTGACGACAACATGGTGCGTTCCCGCCGCTTCCGGCGCTGATCCGCTGAGAGTCCCAGTGCTGGAAGAAGCAACCAGTTTGTTATCGATATAGGCTTTCATGGCGGAAATCTTTGCCGTACCGCCGTTGGCCGCCGCAGAAATGGCAACGGGTGAGGTTACGGTTGATCCGGCGGCGGGCTTGCAGATACGAACACCCGCCGTTGTGGGCGCGCTGCACGCAGTGCTGCTGCCCACGGTGAAGTTCACAATGGTTTGATAAACCTTGTCGTTGGAGTCCCAGGCATTCACCGCGAGTTGATGATTGCCTGCGGCCTTTGCGACGGAAGTCCTCATAGTGTTGGTTTCGGTCGCGGCCACCTGCGTGCCATCGATATAAGCCTTAATGGCGACGATGGGAAACGAACCGCCCGACGCGGCACTATTGATCGCAACCGGAGAAGGCACTGTGGATCCAGATGCGGGAGCGCAGACATGAACGCCTGCGCTGCCGGCGAAAAACGAACAGTCGCCCGCGGAGGTGGTATTCATGAAGACGAATAGATGGCTGTCTTCACCGCCTGAGGCGGCAATGTCAGGCCGGCCGTCGCTATTGAAGTCTGCCACCACGGCGGATGTTGCGGTTCCGGTGTTGTCGCCGGCGAGATAGATTGGGCCGCTCCACGCGCCTTTACTCGATTGGGTGAAAACGGCAAACGCGCCGAACAGCGACGTGCCAGTTGAATAAGCCACAGGCAAGATAATGCTGTGCAGGCCGGTGTTTTGCAGATCGCCTTCAGCCGCTTTGTGGCCAATGTCACCGTTATATACAGGATCCACATGCAGAGCGAGAGAGCTGAAATTGCCGCCTCCATTATTCGTAAGAGCGATTACTCCAGGCGGCTCGCCGGGCGCGTTGCTAAACGGGACCAGCAGGTCTGGCCGTCCGCTGGCGTTGAAGCCAACGGTGTTGGCGGCTAGGAGAGTGGCGTTCTTGGAGAAGATGGTGGTTGGCGCGCGGAAGCTGCCGTCGGGATTCTGATAGAAGATTGCGACGGAGTTGCCATTGATGATCGCGGCAATATCGTCCAGGCCGTCACCGTTGTAGTCAGCGGCAGAAACTCCGGTAATTTGTGATCCAGCAGGCCCCGCGATTGTGCGCTCAGTGAACTGGCCGACACCGTTATTCATCAGCAAAGTGATGTTCGACTGGCCATAAGAAACGATGAGGCTGAAGAGAGATTCAGGGCTTGCGGTGATGCGGCCGATCGAATCAGGACACGCAGGCAAAGGATAATCCTGATGCGGCTTGAACGTGCCTCCGCCAGCGTTGAACAGGATGGAAACGCTGGACGGGACCGGAGTCTGCGGCGGATCAGGGCTGTTGCCGCAGTTGGCGGTGGCGATGTCCTGTAAACCGTCCTCGTCAAAATCTCCAGTGACCACCGAGCCTACGCCGACGCCGCCGGTAAGAAACGTTCCTGACGGGCCTGCGGGGAAAGTGCCGTTATTGTTGAGAAAGACGCTCACCATGTTGCTGCCGCCCTGCGTGGTGATCAGGTCAGGCTTGCTATCATTATTCAGGTCGGCCTGAAAAATATCTAAAGGAATATTTGGGCTGCTGTGGACCGAAGGTTGAAATGACACCTGGGCAAAACTCGGTGCCGCAAACACCAGCGCGGTGATCATCGATGCCAGAGCGGCGCAGAATAAACCAGATCTAAAGAAGACGTTACAGCGGAAAGCGGAACGCATGTGAACCTCAGAACCAGGGGAACAGGTGTTGCATTGCGGGACTGGCAAACAGCGTTGTTGCCGGATAAGAACCAGCAGAACACACGAGGGTTGCTGCACAAAATAAACAATCGCGCCTTAATACTTTTTAGTGTTCCCAAGGGGAGCACGGAGACGCACGTCCCTTTAGTGTGTCATTTCATCCCGACGAAAGAGTTTTTAAATTACTACGCCATCCATACGGAAAACGCGCTTCTTTGGCTTGAATTCGGGGATAGGCTTCGGCTCGATCAACGGAGCGCCTTCACGCCAGAAGTTTTTGAACTCGCCCTTGTCGCCTGTGCGATAGAAGTGCAGAAGATAAGCCTGGTCAGCGGCGGTGTAGTTGGAAAACCACTGGTCAACGTCAGTGATGCCAATCTTGTGAAGTAAACTCAATCCGTAACGCGCGGCCTCGCCTTCATATGCCAGAACCTCAGGAAAAAG
>JASLFF010000229.1 GCA_030150795.1 Terriglobales bacterium
TGGTATCTTTTCTCAGCTGCAGAGCAGAAACCGTGCCCGCGGAGAGAATGGTGGCAAAAATGGTTGCAAACAGTGTTGTTTTGGCAATCTTTTTAACCATGTGTAAGAGCTCCTTTCAGCTAAAAAGCCGGATGATGCCCCGGCTTGGCGTCCATGCTATTTTTTCGGCGGTCTGAGCGGCCCAGGATCTCTAACGCACCCGCCTGTGGTTCCGGTAAGGATTTCGCAGAGGCAGCCGCCGGTGCAATGCACTGTGGCGCTGCATGCGCCTCTGCAAACAGGAAGCAAGTTGGCGGATGTTTGCAGTTGCCTGGCGGAAACCGTTCCCGCACAAAGAACAGCCACGGCCATTGCTGCCAGAAACGTGTTTTTGATTGTCTTGCTCGTGATTCATTCCCCTTTTCAGTGATAGACCTCATGCGGTCCTTTACCTGTTGCTATTTTCCTGGAGGCGCGACCCCAGCAAGCTTTGTCGTACAAAATGCGGTGATCGGTGTGGTAAAGGAACAGACGCAATTGGGGGTAGGACAAGGTTTGGTGGCGCTGCAGGTGCCGCCGCAGGTAGATCCCTGCACGCCGCTCCGCAGCTGCCGTGCGGAAACTGTCCCTACGCATAGAACAGCAACAGCGATGACTGCAAATGATAGGTTCTGGATTTTCTTCTTCATGGCTTAATCCTTTCAGTTACAAGACCGGGAACAGCCAAGCGGTTACTTCAGCACGGTTGCGCCGGGGATGGGATGCGACGAACAAAACGGAGTGCCCGTTTCCATCGGGAAAATGCAGAGGCACCCTTTGGCGCAAGGGTTGCCAACGCCGCAACTGCCGCCACAGGTGGCAAGGCCCTTTGCGTTGCTCCGCAATTGCCGGGCCGAAATAGTTCCGGCACATAGGACGCCCATGACCAGTGCAGCCAAGAGGGTCGATCTAATTTTCTTCTTCATGATTTTCCTCCTAGGTTTCAATACTGAACTTTTTCCATGACTGCACGATGTCAGCTATTTTGCAGGGCTCTCCGGCGCAGAGACCGTTGGCGCGCTGAAAACGGCCGAGACACAAATGGCAAGCAATATGTTTTGAACGACCTTGCTGATCATAAGTGGCTCTCATTCAGGTCATAAGGGCCGCTGCCAGGCCTTGGCGTGCGCTGTTACTTCCCCGGAGACGCGACTCCCGCTGGCCGCGTGGTGCAAAATGCGGTGAATGGCGTGGTAAATGAGCAAAAGCAGCCGTTAGCACAAGGTTTGGTGGCACTGCATGTGCCGCCGCACGTAGTGCTTCCCTGGGTATGGACCCGCAACTGCCGGGCGGAAACCGTTCCCGCGCAAAGGACAGCGGTGAGCATGGCGGCAAGTAATGTGGTCTTGATGGTCTTCTTCATACTGCGCTCCTCTTGATGTTTAGAATGTCGCGCGGTTGGTGTATACCGAGGCAGTCTTGCTGCCGCCAATCCGCTGTTTCAGGTCGGACACGGCAGAATCGGTCATCACTCCCGTCCAAACCTTCTCTACTTTTCCAGCAGGATCAAGCAGGATGGTCTGTGGCGTGAGTTGAAAGTGATAGTTCATCATGACTTTGGGATCGATCTTCTCAAAAACCGGCAGTCCTGTGAGTTGGTGCTGCGAAAGAAATGGAGCTTGTGAGGTAGAGGTCACATCCACGCCCACCGGACGGACAGCGGACCGGTCCAACGACGAAATCACCTGCTCCCACTTGGGCCAGTTTTGTTCACAGAAAGGGCACGTTGGAGAAAAAACCAGCACCAGGACTTTCCGTGGATCTTTTCCGTAATCCACCTCAACCGGCTTTCCATCGGGATCGAAGCCCCGCAGGTCCGGCATTTGGGTACCGGCTGGGATCTCAAGAGTGGGCGGCGGCTGGGAGAGCTGCGCCTTCAATTGGTTGTTCTGGTGAATAAGCGCGATGTTTGCCGCCAGCAGGACTACGCAACAGGCCGAGATTGCAACACTCCATTTCATTTGCGCTTCCTCCTGGAAATGAGAGAAGTACCGCCAAATTCATTGCGATGTTAGCAAATTTAAGCTGGCCAGATCGAATCATGCAGAGAAAATCGAGTGACTTAGTTCCAATTTGGCACGAATCCGCGGGGCATCGAACAGCATGTGGGTGATCGGACATTTTCTGCCGCGATATATCGCGATTTGACTTAGTACTTCTTCTTGCTGCGGCGAAAAATATTCCGCCACCAGTTATACTCGGAAAACGCGGCCTGCCGCGACAGCCGTTTTGGCAGTGACGTGTGCACTTTAGGACAGCACCCAATTCTTTCGGCCCTGTCCTTCCGGCGCGACGATTACACAAGTATTACAATCCGCCTGTTTCCCCGCTGATAGGCTTGAATCAAACAGATAGACAAAGAACGAGCCAACCAAGGAGCTCACATTCGTGAATTTTTTCAAGCGGGATAGAACGTTTAGGGAACCCATCGGCAAACTGACGACTTTTTTCATGGTCGCATTCCACATAGGCGCGGTCGCAGCGCTTTTTATGTTTACCTGGAAAGCTTTTTTCGTCTCGCTGTTGCTGTGGTGGGTTGCCGGCAGCCTGGGCATCGGCATCTCGTATCATCGGCTGTTAACGCACCGTGGATTCAAAACCCATAAGTGGTTCGAATATTTCATCACCGCCTGCGCGACGCTGGCGCTGGAAGGCGGCCCGTTTTTCTGGGTAGCCACGCATCGCGTGCATCACCAGAATACTGACGTGGAAGGTGATCCACACTCCCCGAAGGATGGCGGCCTCTGGGCGCACATGGGCTGGATCGTGACCGGACGCACGCTCCACAATCATTCTGCCGCGCTGCTTCCCTACATTCCCGATCTCCGCAAAGACAAGTTCCACACCTTCATCAGCAAATGGCATTGGGTACCAATTACAACGCTCGGCATTGGCCTCCTGATTTTTGGTGGCTGGTCAATGATGCTTTGGGGCATCTTCTTCCGCACGGTCATGGGTCTGCATTTCACCTGGCTGGTAAATTCCGCCACGCACATGTGGGGCTCACAGCGGTTCCTGACCGGAGACACCTCCAAAAACAGCTTCTGGGTCGCCCTCCTGACGTTTGGCGAAGGCTGGCACAACAACCACCACGCCCATCCTCAGGCGGCCCGCCACGGTCTGGCATGGTATGAAATCGACCTGAACTGGTACGGCATCTGCGCACTACGCGCAATGGGGCTTATTTGGGACGTGAAAGCGCCCAAGCTCAAAGACGCGGTAAAGCTCAAGCCGGCGAAAGTGCCGCTGGAGACATTTTCCGCAACGGCTTCAGGGGATGACTAGAGTTTAAAATCAAAGCAAGCATATAGGCGCGGTGCAATGAGGCATCGCGCTTTGTTGTTGATGGTCCCGATTTTTGCTCGTGATGATAAAGGAAATGCCCCACCAGACGAGCACGCAGACACGAGGCGCTCACGTCGCGCGAGACCACGCTTACCGCCGGAATATTTCCGCTACCGACTCGATTAAACTTCCATTCTCCTGGTTATACAATACGGGCGATGGCTCTCTCAAAAGAAGACGCTCTTGAACTTGGCCGTGGGCTTGCAGCATTTTTCTTGAACTTGATTGCCGCAACCGCGGGAGTGTCGAGTCTCGGCAGCGGGTTCGTTTATAGGTTGTTGCACGCTTATTTTCCTTCACTGTCGGCGGTGGAGCGCACCTTGGTTATCAGCGTGGTGCTGGCAGTGCTCGTTTCCCTGGGTGTCTCGCTGTGCTGGTCCACAACCACCGCAAAATGGGTTTGGGTTTTTCCCGCAGCCTGCCTGCTTATCAGAATGGTAATTTTCGGATTGAATCCCGGTGGAAGCGTCATGGCAGGGCACCCCAGCGTGTTGAAGCATTTCTTTCATCCGGAATTCTCCGTGCATTCCGCGATCATGGATTATGTGGACTTTGAGGTCTTCACCTTGGCGGCCGTTCGAACAACGACATATTCCCTTGTTGCCTGGGCGTCGGCAAGATGGATAAGGCCGATACTAGATCGCTCCCTGCCCGCAATCAGTGGGGCCAGACCCGAACCTATGGTCCCGGTGATCTGGCCGGACGCAAAGCTGCGCTGGTTTTCAGCCACGAACGTGCTGATCGCGATCAATGTCGCTGTCTTCGCAGCCATGACAGCTTCAGGAGTTTCTCCCATTCTTCCGCAGACCTGGCAAATGACCCAATGGGGCGGAAATCTCGGTTCCCTTACGCTTGCCGGGGAGTATTGGCGCCTAGTCACTCATTCATTCCTTCATTTTGGCATCTTCCATCTGGCACCCAACATGTTATGTCTTTGGTGGCTGGGTAGGCTGGCAGAAAGACTTTTTGGGCCTGTCATTCTCACGAGCATTTATCTCCTGGCAGCAATTGCAGGCGGCCTGTTGAGTGCGGCATGGCGCCCGTCGGTGGTAAATGCAGGCGCTTCCGGAGCAGTCTTCGGCATAGCAGGCACACTGATTTCCGTCGTCTTATTTGGCAAGTTGAAACTGTCCTCAAACCATCTCTTCTACCGCCGTATGACTATATTCCTTCTATTCAGCCTGGTCTCGGCCTTCACTCCCGGCGTAGCCAACATGGTGCATCTGGTTGGATTGGCCGCAGGAGTTTTATTTGGTCTCACTATAGTGCGGTCAATTCGCAGCGATTCACTTCACCAGAGGTTCTCAACCGTACTGTTCTTCCAGGGGCGCCAGGCGATTGAAAGTCACTCATATGACTCCGCCATTCAGTATTTGCAAACCTACCTTGGCGTACACCCCAAAGATGCTGATGGGCACGCACTCCTGGGCTGCTCATTGCACGCCATTGAGCATTATGGCGAGGCGATCCAGGAATACCAACTTGCTTTGACTCTTGGATACAAAGATAACCCTAGGGCGATTGAGGCCAATCTCGAGGCGGTCCAGGCGAACGCCATTGCCGGGTGAATATCCTTTACAATTTCCTCAGCCACCATGCGCATCAGAAGCAGCGCCAAGACAATCGCATTTTTCATCACACTGGGCTCATGCCTGGTGGGACTGGCCATATATCTCAACATCGTATGGCTGGTGCATAATTGGCGCAATGTGGTGCCAATGGTGCTGGGCATCATCTTCTTCAGCCTGATTATTGCCGGCCTGGTGCTCTACACGATCTTTCTTGTCCGTGAAATACGCCGCAGCGAGCAACAGGATAGCTTCCTGAACGCCGTCACTCACGAATTGAAAACGCCCATCACCTCCATCCGTCTTTATCTGCAAACTCTAGAGCGCCGGACTCTGACCGAAGATCAGCGACGCGATTTTTACCGGCTTATGTTGGATGATGCTGACCGTTTGATGGGAACTGTGGACCAGGTCCTGCGGGCGGGTGAGATCCGCCAGCGCCGTTCGCGCGATCGCTGGAAGGACGTAAACTTCACGGCCATCGTGGAAGAAAGCCTGGAACTTGCGCGCCTTCGCCACCATCTCGCTGCGGAGATGTTGCGCTTTGGTGAAGCCCCGCCTGAGCCAATCACGTTGCTCGGCAATCCTGAAGAGTTGCGGACAGCGGTGGGCAATTTGATTGAGAATGCGGTGAAATATTCCGGCCAGCATCCTTCCATCAGCGTAGACGTGACAACACCAAATATTGACACGGTGGTCCTGCGCATTCGAGACAAGGGGGTGGGCATACCGCGCCGCGAACTCAAGCGCATTTTCAAGCGTTTCTATCGCGTACATAGCCACGCCACAGGTCCGGTAAAAGGGACAGGGCTGGGACTGTTCATTGTTCGTTCCATTGCACGCCGCCATGGCGGTGAAGCATTTGCTGAAAGCGAGGGCGAGGGCCGTGGCAGCACGTTCACGCTCCGCCTGCCGAGGGTCTATCACGTATGAGCCGCATCCTCGTAGTGGAAGATGAATCACACATTGCCGAAGGACTGCGCTTCAATCTGGAGGCGGAAGGTCATTCCGTGGAGATTGCCGGAGATGGTGAGGATGCGCTGGACCGCATGCTGGTAAAGAACCAGGCTTTTGATCTGGTGCTGCTGGACGTGATGTTGCCCGGCAAGGATGGATTCTCTGTTGCCCACGAGCTGCGCCAACGGCAAAACTTTGCTCCGATTATGATGCTGACGGCGCGCGGCCGTCCGGAAGACGTATTGAAAGGCTTTGAATCCGGCGCTGACGATTATTTGCCGAAGCCTTTTAATCTGGACATTCTTGTGGCGCGTGTCGGCGGGCTGCTGCGGCGGAAGAACTGGCTGCAAACAGCAAGCGAATCGACGCCGCAAGCGACCGCGGACGAATTTACCTTTGCGGGTAAGACGGTCGACTTCCAGAAGCTGCAATTGCGCAATGGCAAACAGGTTTTCCAGCTCACGCTGATGGAAACAGATCTGCTCCGCTATCTCATCCGCAACGCTGGCCGTCCGGTGGCGCGAAGGGAAATTCTGGAGCAGGTTTGGAACCTGAAAGAAGATACCGACACTCGCGCGATTGATAACTTTATCGTGCGTCTGCGCCGCTACATTGAAACTGATCCAACCAAACCGAAGCACCTGATTACCGTCCGCGGACTTGGTTACCAATTCGTCGCTCAGCCCGAAAAACACTAGATTCGCACCTTCATATGCATTTTCTGCATCTATCCTTATAAAGCCAACCTCAATCTGGTTGCGACTGAGATATTGGTTTTTCGGCCCAGGAGTGCACGTGACCCAGCGAGTCGGATTTGCCCCTTTAGTTCTAATCACCCTGTTCATTTCCGTTTGCGCATTTTCCCAGAGCTTGCCCGACATCGGGACCGTGAAAGATTTGCCCGCGACTGAATCGCCTTCACCAAAATATCAACGGCTGGCGCCACTCTCCATCAATGCGCAAGGTGTTGGCGGCCGCGCCGCCACGATTCAGCAAGGGACGTTCGGCCTGCCATTTAGCCGTGCAAATGTTATTTCGGTCCCGAATTTTGAAGTGTCATTCATCAGCCGAGGCAAAACCTGGCACCTGACCATGATGGGCTCAGACCCAGTCGATGGAGCAACGACTACCGTCCCCACACACATCGTTGCCATTTCACTCAGGCTGCAAGACGCAAATCTTGTTACCTTCACGAATGTTTCAGTTGCACCGTTCATAACACCCACTCTGAATTCGCCCAATTTTCAGGCCGCCAGTTACTCCACAGGCGCCGGCATCCAGTTTGGCGACGCCGTGCAGCGCGCCGAATTCTTCCACAAGATGAAAGCCGGGTGGCATACGAACCTGCATCCGGCCACCGTCATCCACAGCGTTACCATCACCGTGCCGCGCTTCACCACCGTGAATGTGAACGGCTTCAGCACGCAGGTGCAGACCTATTTCTCCGAAAAAGCCAGCGACGGGCATACGGCAGTTTTTCTTCTGGATCAGTTTTTCAATCAGCAGATTTTCAACATCGTAACGAATGAAATAAAAGCCGGGCGCTTCAGCACGAATGCGCTGAACATCGCGCTTTTCCCCAATACCTTCCTGTTCTCTCTGAATGCACAAGGCGGTGTGGGAGCCTGCTGCACCCTGGGGTTCCACACGTTCTTT
>JASLFF010000064.1 GCA_030150795.1 Terriglobales bacterium
AATCTGCCTGAGCCGCGCCGCATCCACAGGCTTCTGGATAAAGTCATACGCGCCTGCCTTCATCGCATCCACGGCAACATCAATGCTGCCCTGGGCTGTCAGCAATACCACGGCGATCTGCTGCGGCTGGTCGGCAAGGCGCTGCAACAGCTCCATGCCGTCCATGCGCGGCATTTTGAAATCGGTGATTACGATACCCGGCGACCATGTGGCCACTTTTTCCAGCCCTTCCAGGCCGTCTCTTGCTGTATCCGTTCGGTAGCCCCATGCTGAGACCAGCTCAGCCATCCCTGAGCGTTCGTTTTCTTCGTCTTCCACAATCAGGACTTTTTCTTGTGTGCTCAAACGCTTCCCCTTGTTGAAAGATTATCATCGGGCCCGGCAGCTACTCTGGCTTAGATGACGAACCGTGTAAAAAAGTCTATCAGGCGTCTAACCCATTGACTGCATTGAGCTTAAAATCCAGAGTAGACACTTTTTATGCCGTTTGCATCTGAATGTTGGTAGGGAAGCCGTCTTCGCGACCAGATTTCCAATGGAGGCTTGCCAGCCCGATTTTTCAAGTTTCAGGTTTGTCCAAATCCCAGGGATTTTTTGAATTTCAGACACCAATGAGAGGAAAAAATTGAATATGAGGAACTTTTGTATTGCCGCTGTGATTGCGGGTTTATTCGCGATAAGCGCCGCGGCGCAGACCTCGGCAGGCGGATCAGCGTCCGGAAGCGCTTCAGTTACGCCCGGTCAGGCAAGCGCTGGAGCCAATGCCGGACAGAGCGTGCAGACTCCGGGCGCGGCAGCGAATGTGAATGGCGGCGCGAACGCGCAAGCGTCGCAGTCCCAAGACAACAAGAAAAAAGATGACAAGAGTTCTGCTGCTGCCGGCAGCAACAGCGCAGCCGGAGTGAACGGCGCTTCCACCGTGCTGAGCAGCGGAACGACCCTGCAAGCGGAACTCACAAAGTCACTCGATGCTAAGAAAGCCAAGCCGGGTGACGAAGTCACTGCCAAGCTCACGCAAGACGTAAAAGGGTCCGGGCAGGTGGTATTGCACAAAGGCTCAAAGCTCGTGGGTCACGTAACCGAGGCGCAAGCCAAGACTAAAGAGAATGGCGAGTCCAAGCTGGGCGTGGTTTTTGACAAAGCCGTTTTAAAGGGCGGACAGGAAATGGCGTTCAACGGCGTCATTCAGGCCTTGGCAGCTCCGGTGCAAGGCTCGCTTTCTGCCTCCGCAGATGATGCTGGAAGTCTGGGATCGGGAATGGGTAGCGGCAGCGGGTCATCCATGGGCGGCGGACGCGGTGTTGGCGGCGTGGCTCCCCTGGGCGGCGGAGGCCCCGGCCCAGTCAACTCAACGCTCGGTTCCGCAACCAACACTGTGAATAACACTACCGGTTCGGTGGCCAACTCGGCGACCGGCGCAGTGAATGGATCGGTAAATCAGGCGACCGGCGTTGCGGCAAATGGCGCAATCAACTCTGCAACCCGGGGCGTGGTGGGGATGCAGGGGATAGCTTTAAACACTGGCAATACCGCCAATGCTCAGGGCTCAGTCGTTAGTTCGGCCAGCCGGAACGTGAAGTTGGATGCTGGAACGCAAATGATTTTGCAGGTAACCGGTGCTGCTGCGGCACGATAATTCCTGGCAACACTCGTTTCACCGGCTGTTTCAGCGGTCAAGTTCCAAACTTGGCCGCTGTTTCTTTTTTGCGCTCAGGAACAAAGCTCCAGAGTTGCCGCTCGCCCCACATCCAACGCTGAGGAATTATGAGCAATCCTCGGTTCGTCGCGGATAACCATGTTCACGGTTCTTCCATCTGTTTACTTGGTGGACTTTGTCGGAAGTTAGTTGCACAATGGTGGCTAGCGTAATGAGCTTCCGGTGCTTCGTTCCCCCTCGAGGTGCAGCATGAAGAGCTACTGGATCATAGCCGCGGTTTTTCTGGCAACCGTCTGGCCTGGATCGCAAACGCACGCGATGTTCGCGCAACAAACTTCAGCAGGCAGCAAGCCGGTCCAGCAAGCTCAATCGTCTCAGTCTTCCGCCAGTCTGAAAAATCCGGTGGAGACCTCCGTAACGGTCAAATCCACGTCCGCTGCAACGTCCATTGGCACAACTACCTCTTCAGCAGCGCCGGCGCAGCCTAAAGGCTCATACATGCTGGTGGAACTCAGCAATGGGATAAAGGCCAAGAAACTCAAGGTTGGCGACAAAGTGAAGGCGGAAGTTTCGCAGGATATTGTGTCTCATGGCAAGGTAATCATCCCGGTTGAAACCAAGTTGATTGGCCACGTCACGGAAGTAAGCCCCAGAGATAGCGCGCACCCTGAATCGCGACTGGGAATCGTGTTTGACCGCATTTTGCTAAAACACTTCCGTGACATCGATTTTGAAGCCGTGGTCCAGGCCGTGCAGCAGCCGGTAATTAGGCATTCCCGCGTGGACGAACCCTCCCAGATGCTGCCGCCCTCGATGATTGGCGGAATGCGTGATAGCACCGCTCCTACTGGTGGTCGCGGCAACACTGGGTCTCAGGGCCGCACTGCCACTAACTCGGGAGCATCAACCGGCGCATCATTAACTCAATTGCAAGCGCCTATAACGGTCAAAGAGTCGCCATCAACCCACGCCGAAAGCGCCGGCGCACTGCTGGCCATTTCCTCTAACGGTAAGCCGATGAGCGTCGGCATGCCGCAAGGCGTTTTTGGATTGAAAGGTCTGAGCCTGAGCACGGCGCCAAGCGCCGATACCCCTGGGCCCGTGATCGTCTCCAACACTGACAATGTGAAGCTTGATGCCGGCACCCAGATTCTTCTGCATGTACTGAAAGTTGAATTGCCGGCGGACTTGAAGAAGAACAACAAACCGGCGAAATAAGGTATTTCTCCAACGCGCTCACTCGACTCAGAATCTTCTGCGCTGAGGCTGTTACTTCTTAAATCCATTGCCCTTCGGTAACTTGTTGGAGCAAAATCATCATGTCAATCTCCTTACATTCAGCTTTCAGGGAAAGTACTGTTTCCATTCATGCGGATCGCGACCATTTCGGCTCTGGCTTTCACACTGTGGATGTCTGCCGCGCTTGCGGCGGAGCAGCCATGGCAGCCCGTAGGCCCTGATGGCGGCAACGTTCGTAGCCTGGCCATTGATCCAAAAGATCCCGATCGCATTTTTCTCGGCACCAGCGCCGGCAATCTTTATCTCTCCACAGACAGAGGAGTGAGTTGGTCGCGCTTTGCCCGGCCGGGAAACTCAGCTGAAATGGTGCTCGACCACATCGTCATTGATCCATCTGATCCACGGAATATGATCGTTGCCGGATGGAACGCCCAGCTTCCTGACAGCGATGGCGATCTCTACCGCAGCCATGATGCCGGAAAGACCTGGGAGATTGTGGCTGATCTGCACGGCAAGTCGCTGCGTGCGCTGAGCATGGCGGCTTCCGATCCTAAAATTGTTGTCGTGGGCGCACTGGACGGAATTTATCGCAGCCGCAATGGCGGCCATGACTTTGAAAGAATTTCTCCCGTCAACCCCGCTGAAATCAAGAATGTTGAATCCATCGCCATTGATCCGGTGAATCCCGCCGTGATCTATGCCGGGACCTGGCACCTGCCTTGGAAGACAGAGGATGGCGGCAAGACATGGCACAATATCAAAAAGGGCGTGATTGACGATTCGGATGTTTTCTCCATCGTGATTGACTCTTCGCAGCCCTCCAATCTCTTCATCAGCGCGT
>JASLFF010000131.1 GCA_030150795.1 Terriglobales bacterium
CCATGTTCCGGGCGCGCCCCTTTCATGCCCGATTACGGCGTATGGCGGCCTGCAGGACACAGACGTCCCGGCGGAGGGATTGCATGCCTGGCAAAAGCATACCCTGTCAACGTGCAAGGTAAGGATGCTTCCGGGAGACCATTTCTTCATCCAGACGTGCGGAACGGAATTCATGAATATTCTTCGTCGCGATGTCCATGCCGCCGTGCACGCACAGCATCAGCGTAAGCCGGAAGTGGCTGTTTTGGCTTCGCGCTGACCAGCATTCCTCTACCAGCCATTTCGCTCAATCCAAATAGCGCTTCTGTTTTTGTTGCCGGTCAACAAGCAATGGGCAGCACTTCGTCATCCTCCGTTTGTCTCATTCTCATTGTTATGTTGACCGGCGCCGCTACGGAATGAATGTCTGTTACTGACCGTCAGAACCCCACTCGCACTCAACGCTGCTTTCATTCCCGGACTTTTTGCACCTGCCTTGCGTGGTTTGGACGTTCCATTCAAAGCACGGATTGCCGCATCCTTCTTTCCTCTTCTCATCCGTTACCATCCTGAATGCGACCCTTTCTATGTTGCAGGCTTCATTATCGAATCAACGGGAAAGCTCCATCCAGTGGGCGAAAGGCATCTTAATAAAGGACGTTCAGGAATATGGCGAACAAGAAAACCGCGTTATCGCAAACCTCGGCGCTCCGGCAGGAAAAGACTCTTCCAGTTGCGGATGTGTGCCAGTTCGAGAAGCTGGCGCGCAGAAGTTTGCCGAAGATGGTTTTTGAATTCATTCGATCGGGCGCCGCTGACGAAATCACCACCCGGGAAAACCGCAAGGCCTTTGACCGTTTGCGGCTCTGGCCGCGCGCCATGGTGAATGTTTCCGAAATTGATACCCGTATCAATCTTTTTGGCAGAAATCTGGAGTGCCCCCTTCTATTGGCGCCCATCGCGTATCATCGTTTGTTCCATTCCGAAGGCGAGCTTGCCACAGCCCGGGGAGCGAATGCTGCCGGCGTTCCATTCATCGTGAGCACGTTTACGACTACCGCGATTGATCAAATCCTGGACAACACGGTGCAACCGGTCTGGTTCCAGCTTTATGTGCAGCGGGATCCTGGCTTGACCATGGATCTGGTGGATATGGCGGTCTCCAAAGGGTGTGCAGCTGTCTGTATTACCGTTGATACGCCTGTCATGGGTTGCCGTTACTCGCAGCTTCAATTCGCGCTTCCGGCGGAGATGGAATGTGTTCACCTGTTGCAATCAGGCGGCAAGCGGAATGGCGACTCCGGGCAGCGTCCAGGCGCTCGCTTATCGAGCGCTTCCTTCGACCCCAAGTTCGACTGGAGCGATCTTGAGCGGCTGCGCTCCAGCATTAAAACTCCACTGCTGCTCAAGGGCATGTTCCACCCGAGTGACTGTGCACGAGCGTTGGACGCTGGAGTGGATGGCATTATTGTTTCGAACCATGGCGGGCGCAACCTTGATACCGTGCCCGCAGCGATAGATGTTCTGCCCCGGGTTGTGGGCGTTGTGGCTGGCCGCGTTCCAGTCTTGCTGGATAGCGGCATCAGGCGCGGCACGGATATATTGAAGGCCCTTGCGTTAGGCGCGCGCGCGGTCCTTCTTGGCCGGCCTTATGCCTACGCCCTTTCCATTGGAGGAGCTTCTGGCGTGGAACGTGTAGTAAGAATGTTGCGGCATGAACTCGAGACAGCAATGGCATTCGTCGGCAAGCGTTCGATCGCTGAACTCGATACCACAGTCCTCTGGCCGCATTGAAAGCCTGGAATTGAAATAGTCCCCAGATCGCCGCGCAGGTCCGATCTAGAGCTTGGGCCGGAGCTGCAGAGTCCGCCTGAATTTGCGCGGCCGGAATGCCCATACAATCCTCGAATCCTTCCACTTGGATTTTCATTTCTCCTGCGATGAAGATATCTATACTCCGCTTGTTCCGGTGCGCTTTGCGGGCAAAGTGTAAGATTATCGAATAATTTCAGGCTTCAAGGAAGAGAAATGACTAAACTCTGCACCTTCATGCTTCTGCTGTTATTTTCGCTGAGCTGCCGGGCGGACGAGCTTCCTTCCAGGCTTAGCTCACCTCAAGTGGCCGAAGTTCTTCAGCATCTCATGGAAAGCTTGAACGATTATGTTTTCCCGGAAACCGGCGCGGCGCTTAAGAAGGAGATCCAGGCGCATCGGCCACAATACCTGAGCATGGCTGATCCCAAGGCGCTTGCAGCCCGGATCACCGATGATCTACGCGCTGTTGGCCATGACCATCACCTCGAGGTGAGTTATGGAGATGAGATGGGTTTCCGGGAAAACCCCACAATTGAGCAGAAGAGACAGGCCCACGCGCTCGATGTTACCCGAGGGTATGGCGTCCGGGCCGCCAGGCGCTTGCCCGGCAACATTGGCTATATTGATCTGGCCTATTTTCCTGATGATCCAAAAGCCGGTTCGGCTATTACAGCCGCTATGCAAATTATCAGCGGAACAGATTCGCTGATTGTTGATTTACGCCGCAATGGCGGTGGTGGGCCGGCTTCAACTGTCTTCTTGAGTTACTTTTTCGATGAGCCCACGCAACTCTCTTCGGTGGAGGAGCGGAAGAATGGCCAGGTGCAGGAGCGCCAGAAATGGACGATGCCGTATGTGCCAGGCCAGCGTTATAGCCGGAACCCCCTCTACATTCTTACAAGCCATCACACTTGGTCTGCCGCCGAACTCTGCGCATATGATCTGAAAACGCGAAAAAGGGCCACACTGGTCGGAGAGGTCACCGGCGGCGCCGCAAATTCCAGCAGCGGTCTGATTTCGCTAGGGCATGGCTTCGTAGCATTGATCCCCAACGGCCAGACGAGAAGCCCGATCACTCATACCAATTGGGAGGGCAAGGGAGTTGAGCCGGATGTCGCTACAAGCGCAGTTGATGCGCTCATAGTGGCGTACACATTGGCGCTCAAGAGCTCCAAGCCAGGAGTGGATTCCGAGGAGCTGGCAAAAGAGAGACAGCACGCCATCCAGGACCCTCGGTCGGCATTGGCTGAGGAACTCACCGGAAGCCAATAAGTACCTCAAATCTGTTCTAGTCTCTAATCGTCATAAAGCGGAGCAGAGCCAAGTGCCTTTGATTCCGCTTCACCAACCTTAACTGCCGTTAAGCGAGCGCACGCTTTTACCAGCGCGCGAGTAGGGCGGAGGGACCTTGTGCTTGCCTTTTAAAGTTCACGCTACCTATAAAACCGCTTCAGTCTCCGTGCAAGAACTTAGTGCATCAACCAGCCGACAAGTGTGAGTGGCCTGTATTGAAAGTTGTAGGCCTTGGCGATTTGCGCTAGCTAGATGGTCCCGAATCTCATTGTCGTCTGCCCGTGCTACTTGCGGCGTGATCAAGTTGTGGTCACCGTGTGGGTCCGACGAGAGATCGTAGAGAGCGTCCTCGTGTTTATAGTCGTCGAATGCAAAGAGCGTTCGCCCGTTGTCACTCAGAATTCCATAATTGGGCGCGTAGCTGGCAGCCACCAGGTATGAAGGTCGCTCATACTGCGCGGATTCCGCGCTTGTTTCAGTGATCATCGGCCGTCCCAGTATTTCGTTATTCCGAATTGGCCGGTGCCCCAGCAGGTAATAAAGTGTCGGCGTTATATCGGTAGTGAAAATCAGCTTGGACGTGTCGTAATAATAGGTGCGGCGCACGCTCTCAGGCACATGGATGATGAGCGGCACTTTCAAAACGTCTGGCTCAATCGAAGTTGTGTGCGCGCCGTGCCCGAATTCACCATGATCTGCCGTCAATACAATAATGCTGTTGTCGTATCGTCCTTTGCTTTTCAGGAATCGTACAAAGCGGCCAAAACAACCGTCCATGCGCTGCAGGTCCTGCGCATACGCCCGTTCCAACTGTTCCCGCGTGTTAAGAATCAAGTCTGCGTGCCTTTTATGGACCGTCAGCAGATGAACATTCTGCGGCTGCGTAAACATAAAGATCGGCCGCGATGGATCTGTCCGGCGAGAGATCTTTTGCTCAGCGTCATCCACAGTGGAACAAAGGTCCACGTCTGTCCATTTGTCGGCATGATCATCCAGCGGCACAAGATCGGTCTGGGGGCTCAACAATGAACGCAGCGTAGTATCAACCGTAACAAATGGCTGATAGCCGTTGGCAACCACCAGTTTTTCCAGGTTGTTGACCCGCGAAAATGGCTGTACAAAGTGTGTATGCAGCAGCATGGCGCCGGTCCAGATTGCCGGTTCTGAGAGTGTAGTGCCGGCGTAACGCGTGAACGCGTTATGAAAGACCAGGCTGTCCTTGGCGAAGGCAGCAATTTCTGGAGTGTAATCGACCGCCGGATTATACGCAGTAACGTAGTCCTGGCGCAGGCTGTCAATCACCAGGATGTAAATGTCTGGCAGCTTTCCTTTGGCTCGCTCCAGATGATCAACCAGGTCCAGCTCCGGCGCGGACGAAAGCATTGCCGGCGGAATGTTGGTCTGTTCGTGGAGATAATTGCATTGATCATCGCAGGGTTGTTTCGCGGTCGTGGCCAGCAGATCGCGCGCCAGCATATAAGAAACGTCATACGAGCTGTGGACATTGAGCGCGTTGGAAAAAGGCGACTCCTGCGATGTCCATTGTTGCGGCTGGAGGCCGAATGCCGAAACGCAGTAAGCCAGGATCGGCAAGGCGATCGCGACCAGCGGGTGAAGCGCGCGCTTAGGGCGTGGTACCACCCGTATCAAAATGAATAATGCAGCCGTCCAAAAGACGAGTACCCAGCTCTTCTCCACAATGGAGTTCCAGTCAATTAATCCGATAATCGCGGGCACAACACAAGCAGCGCCCAGCAGTACCAGAGCAAGAAGGGCGGTCTCAGTTTGATGGCGGCGGTGCGGCAAAACCTGCAACTCCTGGGATTGCTGTGACACGCCCCGTAAAATCAGTCCTCCCGCGAACACGGCGCCGGCAAGCCCGAAAAATACTGAATAAACCAAAGACTCAGTTCCGTGAAACGGTATCGCGCCAAAGGCTACGCGCTCCATCAGCGCCGCTAATGTGAGCCATGCGACGCCGGCAAATGACACAAATCTCGCTTTCAGAGGATAGCGGGTTCGCCAGGCCACGGACTCGCAGAGGGCAAGTAGTCCAATGACCAGACTAAACAAGAGGACGTGAGCGAGCACCGCCGCGCTCCAGGCCAAAAGGTCCACGCGGCCAATGGGAGGCAAGGGCGTTCCTGCACTCCAAAAGCGCAAATACGCAGCCGCTGGATACACAATCGCGACTGCCAGAGCGCTCAATAACAACAGGGCAATGCCAAAACGTGGGGAAGCAGCAACCGTCCAGTCTCGTTTGCGCCAGTAGGCGCGGCAATCAAGAATGCCGATCCACAATATGGGAAAAATTGTGGCCAGCGCCAGCACAAAGCTGTGCGAATCATTGTGCAAGCTGCTATAAGGTCGCGCAATCATCAAATAGATTGAGACGAGCACTGCCGCAGTAATGAACTCAAGCACTAAGCGCCTAGAGCCGGAGTCGCTGCTTCTTTCCTTCCAAAGTGAGATCGAGACAGCGGTTACGAGCAGTGCGTAGAGAAAAGGCTGGAAGCGGATGAGTATTGGAATCCAGCTCATGAAAGGGGCTTGGATGAACGCATGGTAGGTGTCCGGTAGATAAGCAAGGACCGAGTAAAAAGAGGTGAAAACCAGAAGCAAGGCGAACAGGCAGCGTGCAATCAAACCAAATACGCGCACGGTCGTCGCCTGCTGTTTCATGATTGTGATGCCGGAGTTGGCTGGGTAATTATCAGCATAGTGGAGGGTCAAGGCACCCGCAAATTACATCGGTGCTACGCCCTTTAAATGCAGCTTATCCAAGCTGATCTTTCAGCTCTAACCACGCTTGCTTTATCTCTTTCTCCAGATCGTTCATCAACTGTGCTGCCGTGGTTTCACGCAACATGCCTACGCCCTGTCCCGCCCACAAAGAGAGAAGTCGTGCTTCTCCTGCACTCGCGGCAGCGCGGCGCATGGGCTGCGTAAATGCGTTTTGCCAGGGATAAGGCAAATGTTCGAGTCCTGCCGCATTCCATTCTTCGATAAACTCATTGCTCAGACCTCGGGCCATGCGTCCGGAAAACGCGCGTGTGAGCGTTGTGCGGCTGTCGCGCTCACGCTTCAGTGCCTCACGATGCGCAGCGTTCGTCCCTGCTTCCTTGCAGGACAGGAATGCCGTTCCCATCTGCACGGCGCTGGCCCCCAGGGCCAAAGCCGCCACCAGGCCGCGTCCGTCCATGATTCCGCCGGAAGCTATCACCGGAACACGCACAGCATCCACCACCTGCGGAACCAAAGCCACGGTGCCAACCAGGGCCTCTTCAGCCGGTACAGCAAATGTACCGCGATGTGCGCCTGCTTCGCTGCCCTGCGCGATCACAACGTCCACGCCAGCTTTTTCAAGCTGTCTAGCCTCATCCACCGTGGTAGCCGTGCCCATCAGATATGTTCCTTGCGCCTTAAGTCGCTCGCTTGCCTTGGCGGGCAGCAGGCCAAAGGTAAAGCTCACAATGGGCGGAGCCGCCTTGGCCACTGCATCCAGTTGCTCGTCGAAATCCTCAATCGGCTTTTGTGGAAGCTCAGGCGCTTTCAATCCGAGCCTTTCATGATAAGGACGCAAAAAATCAGACACGGCAGTTACGCCATCTTTCAGCGGCATCTGCGCCTGCGGCGAAAACAAGTTCACGGCAAATGGTCTTGTCGTAAGCTTTCGGATTGCGGCAATGTCTTGCTGAATGCGCTCGCCGTTGGAATACGCTGCTGCGAGCGATCCGAGTCCGCCTGCGTTGGAAACTGCTGCTACAAGTTCAGGTGTTGACGGGCCGCCGCCCATCGGCGCCAGCACTACTGGAATGCTGAGGCCATATTTGCGACAAAAATTATTCATATCACGTGGGTCTCTGCGATCAGCTCGCATGCTCAGCCGATCGCTTTGAATTGCTCGTCGATCTCCACTTGAAGTCCGGCCACCAGCCGGTTGTTGGAATTCGCTAATCCCACGACCGCCAGCATCTCATTGAACATCGCTTCGGTCATGCCTTTCTTTCGTGCGGACACAGTGTGCGCGGCGATGCAGTAATCGCACTGGTTGCTCACGCTTACCGCCACGTACAACAATTCTTTCACCAACGGATCGAGCGCGCCTGCCGCCATGATGCTTTTTGTGTCTTCCCATACACGCTTTAGCCGGACTGGATCATGCGCCAGCGCTTTCCAGAAGTTCGTGACTTTATCAACCTTTCGCGTAGTCATAATGTCGTCATAGACGGCGCGCACTTCCGTGCTGGCTTTTTCATACTCGATGAATCCTAGGGTTGACATGCCTCTCCTTAATTCAATCGCACAGCTTCACCGCTAGCGCCGCATCAACGCTTTGGCGACGTGAAACTCAACGTAGAGACGTAGCACTGCTACGTCTCCTGCTAAGGTACCAACAAAATCTTGCCCGTTGTTTTTCGGCCTTCCAAATCGCGATGCGCCTGCTGTACTTCTTCTAATTTGTAGGTATGGGAAACGCGCAATTTCAGCTTGCCCGCTCCAATCATGCTGAAAACATCGCCGGCTCGCTGCTGCAACTCTTCGCGGGTGCTGACGTAATGAATCAGGCTTGGCCGCGTCAGTGTGAGTGAACCCTTTGCCATTAGCTGTTTCACAGGGTCCACCGGCGGTACCGCACCGCTCGATGCGCCAAACAGCACCATATGCCCCCGGGGACGAAGCACGTTGAGACCTTTATCGAACGTTGTCTGCCCAACGCCGTCATAAACCACATGGACGCCCTTCCCATCGGTCATGCGCTTGGTCTCAGCTTCAAAATCCTGATTGGCATAAAGAATTACTTCGTCGGCGCCGGCATCACGCGCCAGCTTGGCCTTTTCTTCCGACCCGGCAGTACCAATCACTCGGGCGCCAATATTCTTTGCCATCTGCACCAGCAGCAGGCCAACTCCTCCGGCAGCAGCATGGATCAGGGCCGTGTCGCCCTTCTTGAGTGGATACGTTGTATGGCTCAGGTAATGTGCGGTCATGCCTTGCAGCATCGCCGCTGCGGCTTGCTGGTCGGTAATCTTGTCCGGCACGTGGACAAGCCGTTCTGCGGGCACGGCTGCATATTCCGCGTAAGTACCCACCACATTGCTGTAAGCAACGCGATCGCCCGGCTTGACCAACTTCACTTCACTGCCCACTTCCGTCACCGTTCCAGAAGCTTCCTGGCCGTCGACAAAGGGCAGCTGGGCAGGATACCGGCCTTCACGGAAGTAAACATCAATAAAGTTAACGCCGGAAGCCGCAATCTTCACTATGGCTTCGTTGGCTTTCGGCTTCGGAACAGGAAGATCGACAAGGGTCAGCACTTCTGGCCCGCCGGTTTTTTGTACTTGAATCGCTTTCATAGATACCTGAATGCGCCGCGTTAAGTGCGGTCGCCGGCAATGAATTAGTCTCGGTAAATTGCAGGGGCGCGCTGCTCGCTCAGAAGTTGAACGATTCTTCTTCGGCAATCATGATGACCGGAGGACCGCCGGAAGAAATCTTCACGGCGTGCCCAATCGTCTCCTTGCCGCCCTCAGACGCAGCACAGGCCTGCAATGCTTCCATGGAAGGGAAATGGACTTCCGCGATGCGGTAAAAGGGAGGCGTGCCCTGTGGCGATCCCACCACCTTTGTCGCTACCAGCTTGGTTTTGCCGTTGAGCTTTTCCACCGCCATCGGCACATGTTCTTTTTGGTACACCTTTTCAAACGCATCAACATCCTTGGGACGGGGATACATCACCACCAACTTAACTCCAGCCATGAGAGAGCTCCTTTAGAAGTGCGTTTAACTGCGTCCTTGAAATTGTAATTGCAAGAGTGCATTTTGTGGACGACCGTGACAATGTCGCCGGTCGGAAAAGGCAGCCATCTGAGAAATTCTTTCTCTTGGATTCAGACTTCCGCTAAACTGCTTCCAGAGCAGAGCTGATTCTCATGCCACAGATACCCAATATTATCAACATGGCGATTACCGGCTTCATCGCGCATTTGCTAATGGAGCTGGTGATAGATCCGATGAAGCGCCGCGATCTCTACCAGTTCAAAGACACTTCCGCTAGTCTCACCATGGGTA
>JASLFF010000142.1 GCA_030150795.1 Terriglobales bacterium
AGTTGCTTGGTCCACGCCGGAAGGCCGCGCTGGAATTCGTTTTCAGGTGCTATCGGCAGAAGCGAAGAAAGAACTGGATATCTGGCTGGAGAAACGTGCGCTCACGTTGGGCGGCGGAGCGATGTTTATTAACGCCACAACAGTTTAGGTTTTTAGATTTCGCGCGCAGTTTGCGCTGCCAAAGCGGCGCTCTCAGCATGATCGTCAGATTCATGCACTTCAGTTGTTTCTTCCCATAAAGAGCGGTCTTTCAATAGCCGCGAAACCAAGGCTGTGTGCATGGCATGCCCGGCGCGGTCAGCTACAATGCGCCCAATAATCTGCTTGCCCAGCAATGCCAGATCGCCAATTAAATCCAGCACCTTGTGGCGCACAAATTCATCTTCATAACGCAGCGGACCATTTTTGACGCCAGTGGCTGTCAGCACAATCACGTTGGCTTCTGAAGCGCCGCGGATCAGGCCCATATTCTTCATGGCCTGCTCTTCACTGAGAAAGCCAAACGTGCGGGCTGCGGCCAGCTCCTTACGGTAGAGGTCTTGTGAAAGATCAATTTCAAATTCCTGCGCTCCGATGGGCGGAGCGAAATTGATCTTGTACGCCACGGCATAGCCCGACGCTGGATAGGCACCAATAAATTTGTTGCCTTCACGGACTTCAATCTCGCGCTTGATGCGCAGATAAGTGCGTTTCTTTCTCTGCTGTCTCAGGCCCGCTTGCAAGACCATATCGACGAATGGTTTTGCGCTGCCATCAAGAATGGGAAGCTCAAGGTTATCCAGTTCGACCACCGCATTGTCCAGACCAATCCCAATAAAGGCGGAGAGCAGGTGTTCTGTGGTGGAGATCAGGACGCCCTTCTTTTGCAGGCTGGTGGCGTAGCTAACGCGGGCCACGTTGCGGCCAATCGCCTCAATCTCAAAACCATCCAGGTCACTGCGGCGGAAGACAATGCCTGTTCCGGCGGCAGCAGGCAGGATCCGGAGCGTTACCGCAGCCCCGCTGTGTAGCCCAATGCCCTTGCATTCCACCGGAGCTCGAACTGTCTGTTCAAATGGCAACTTATTCCAAAGAAACAGATTACACCGGACGCAACATCAGACTATGTTGTATTTTTGCAACACTTTCGACACATCAGACCACAAAAAGCTATTTCTCTTTCACCGGATTGATCTTGGCGACGGCTGGGTCAAACAGCGCGTCAGAAGGATGAACGTTGTAGGTGATATTTAGAATAATTTGCTGCGAAATGGTTTCGCCGTTGCGCTTGATCACCGTCATACGAGGCGTGTTGATTCCCTGGAATTCTTTCCAGTCGCCGTAAATCAATGCTTCTTCATCACGCTCACGATAGCGCGGATCACGGGTTGAAAACCTCTTTTCCAGCGGCAAGTGCGTGGAGGGATCAACAAGAATTGTTACCGACTCATTCTTCGAATTGATGATTGTCACCTTTTCCGCCATGTGGCCTTCTGAGATGCTCGGGCCTTCATCCAGCAGCAGGATTCCCGGCTCTTTCATCCAATTGCGCAGCACATTTTCTAATGAGTAATGGCGGCGGATAATTGCCTGATTGACCCTTTCTTCTTTTTGGAGATTGAGCGGGCGGATACCCTTATAGGTAATTTCATAAGCATCGTCTCCCACATAGAGCTGCACTATGTCGCGCTGCTTTGTGAGCTCAATGCGATCTTTGTCCGGCCATTTCCAGAAACGGTAAAACAAGCTGGTGCCCTGAAGCGTTTCATTGTGAAAGCTGCCGGACCTGCCTTCAGCGTAATAATCCTGGGCGTTTAGATATGCCTCGCCACCCAGCGCCTGGATCATCTGGTCAACCAGGGTTCTGGCCTTTTGCTGATTGCTTGGCGTTGCGGCAGGCTGGGCAGAAGGAGTTTGCTGGCCGTAAAGGCCGGCCACGCAGAGGCAGATAAGAGCAACTATTCTCATGGGGGTCAATACTTTCTTAGATGCAGGAACAATCCGAGTTGCTGCTTTTGCACTCACCCTACCAGCACCGCGCCGCCATTCACATTGAGAATTTCACCGGTAATAAATCCGGCGTGCGACGTACACAGGAACAGGACTGAAGCCGCAATCTCTTCCGGCTTGCCCGCGCGACCGAGAGGAATGGTGGCGTAAACGCGCTTGCTGATCGTGGCATCATGCAGCGCCGGCGCGGCCATGTCCGTTTCCACCCAGCCCGGAGCGACACAATTCACATAGATGCCGTCTCGCGCCAGCTCGGTTGAAAGTCCTTTCACCATGCTGATAATCGCACCCTTGCTCGCGGCATAGTCACAGTGGAACGCCTCTCCGCGCTGTCCTGCCGTGGAACTGATCAATACTATATGACCGCCGGAGCGCTGGCGCTTCATCTGCGCCACGCCATATTTCACCAGGCCAAAAAGACTGTCGACGTTAATGGCCAGAGTGGAGCGCCATTGATCGTCAGACAGTTGGTCGATGGGAGCATCCTGTGGCGGCCAGACGCCATGGTTTCCGACGATTATATCGACCTTGCCAAAGTTCTGGACTGCTGCGTCAAGCATCGGCTTTGCCGCTTCAGCTGAAGAAAGATCGGCCTGGAGCGCTACACACTGTTTTGCGCCGCCGCACTCCCAGCAAAGGTCGTCCGCTTCTTTGCTTGCTTTTTGATAATTGAAGACGACGCGGGCGCCGGCCTGCGTGAACATTCTTACAATCGCCGCGCCAATTCC
>JASLFF010000221.1 GCA_030150795.1 Terriglobales bacterium
GAACCGTGGAACCATCATCACAGTCGTCGTGGTTTATCAGCCCCCCGCAGGCGCAATTGGAGGAGCTTTGGCAAGGATTCTGGGTAAAGATCCCAGCTTCATGATGCGGCAAGACCTGCGCCGCCTGAAAGCCCTGATCGAGACAGGCGAAATTCCTACAGTTGAAGGCCAGTCGCACGGCCCGCGTTCTAGTGTGGCAGCCTTCGCGCGCATTCTTAACCCTGAAGATCCCATCAAGGGTGAAGGAAACTTAACCGACATTGCAAACGCCAGAAGGAGGGCCTCATGAAAGCAGTTTGCTGGATGGGCACCGAGAAAATGACTGTTGAAAACGTGCCAGATCCAAAAATCCTGAATCCCCGCGATGCGATTGTCCGCATTAGCAGCACTTGCATTTGCGGTTCTGACCTGCACTTATACAACGGCCTTATGCCCACCATGGAGCAAGGCGACATTATGGGCCATGAGTTTATGGGCGAAGTAGTAGAGATTGGCCCGGGCATAGATCGCGAAAAATTGAAAGTTGGCGACCGCGTAGTCGTTCCCTTCACCATTGCCTGCGGGCGATGTTTCTTCTGCCAGCAGCAATTATGGTCTTGCTGTGACAATTCAAACCCAAACTATTGGATTGCCGAAAAGCTGATGGGCTATTCGCCTTCAGGGTTATTCGGCTATACGCACATGCTCGGCGGATATGCTGGTGGCCAGGCACAATACGCTCGCGTACCGTTTGCCGATGTGGGTCCATTGAAGATTCCGAATGGCATTCCGGACGAGCAAGTCGTCTTTCTCTCAGACATTTTCCCCACCGGCTATATGGGCGCGGAAAACTGCAACATCCAGCCCGGCGATACAGTGGCAATCTGGGGCTGCGGCCCTGTGGGACAGTTCGCGATTCGCAGTGCTTTCCTTCTGGGCGCGGAACGTGTAATCGCCATTGACCGGTTTGACTATCGTCTGCAAATGGCCGAGCAGACCGGTGCGGAAATCATCAACTATGAAGAAGTCGACGATGTCGTTCAGCTTCTGAAAGACCTGACCGGCAACATCGGCCCCGACTCGTGCATGGATGCCGTGGGCATGGAAGCGCATTACAGCGGGCCAATGTGGGCCATCGACAAGACAAAGCAGGTTTTAAAGATACAGCCTGATCGTCCTGGGGTCCTGCGCCAGGCGATCATGGCTTGCCGCAAAGGCGGCACCGTTTCAGTGCCGGGCGTGTACGGCGGATTCATCGACAAAATGCCCATGGGGGCTTATGTGAACAAAGGCCTGACCATGAAAACAGGTCAGACGCACATGATGCGTTACATGAAACCGTTGCTCGAGCTGGTTCAGGGCGGCAAAATCGATCCCAGTTTTGTCGTCAGCCACCGGGTGCCGATCGACAAAGCACCGGAAATGTACAAAGTTTTCCGCGACAAGCAAGACCACTGCACCAAGGTTGTCCTTGATCCGTGGGCCAATGGCGTAGCTGCAGCTTAGTCGCATCCCTCAACTTCATTGCATATCGCGCCGGGTAATACCGGCGCGACTGTTCCTCATGATTCTCAAACACAGTCATATTCACAGCATTTATTTTTCAAGGAAAGGAATTTACAAAATGGCCAATGAAAATTTAAAAGGTAAGAAAGTAGCAATCCTGGTGACCGATGGTTTTGAGCAAGACGAATTATTGAAACCACGTGAAGCTCTCGACAAAGCCGGAGCCGAAACAAAAGTCGTATCTCTGAAAGAAGGCCCGGTAAAAGGCTGGGACATGACAAAATGGGGCAAGGAAGTTCCGGCTGATTTAACACTAGACAACGCGAAGGCGGACGACTTTGACGCATTGCTTCTTCCTGGCGGCGTGATCAACCCAGACAAACTTCGCATGGAGCCCAAGGCAGTCACATTCGTTAGATCGTTCTTTGATGCCGGAAAACCTGTGGCGGCGATCTGCCACGGCCCATGGACCATCATTGAAGCCGGCGTGGCGCGCGGCCGCAAGATCGCTTCATGGCCTTCGCTCAAGACAGACCTACGCAATGCTGGAGCTGAGTGGGTCGATAAGGAAGCTGTTACCGATGGCAACCTGGTCACAGCCCGCAAGCCGGATGACATTCCGGCCTTCAATCGCGCCATGATCGAGCTGTTTAGCGCGGGAGTTCAACAGAAACGGCCAGCAGCTTGAGATTAATAACGTCCAAACAATGACAAAACCCGCTGGGCCTGGCTCAGCGGGTTTTATCCTAGATTGTTACAGCCCACCCTAAATGAAACGATCTGAATAGCAAATCAAGGCGCTTCGATCAGTTCCATCTTGCCATCGCGCTTGCGATGCAGCACCTTCACGCGGCCTTCCAGATCACGAAAAACAAATACCTCGCGGTCGCGAAATTCGGCTTCTTTGACCGCTTCTTCTAAAGTAAGCGGCTTGTATGAGACGGAATCGGAACTCTTGACCACATGCGTCTCAGTGACTTTTACCCTGCTGGGAAAACTGTGGACTTTTACCGGCACGGCAGTCGTCAGATCGCCGTTCACTGCAATGGCGATCGTAGGTTCTTGTTGCGGCTCGCCGGCCAATTCCATTTTTTTGCGCGCCTGGCGTTTCTTGCTCTTCCATCGCGTCTTGTATTTCACGGCTTGGCGCTCGATCTTATCCAGCGCTCCTCCTATTGCTGTATTCATCTCCTGGGCCTCAGAGAGGCCGACGATAGGGGCATGATTGCGCACCGTAATGGTGATCTCCGCGATATGGCGGCGTTTCTCCGTTGAGAGGATCACGTGCGTTTCAAATGTGCCAAGAATTTTCTGGATTTTTTCAAGCCCGCCTTCGACCTGCTTGCGGGTGATAGGAGTGATTTCGTACTGGCGGCCAGTATATTCGACGTTCATTGACTCCCTCCTGAAATTGGGTCCAACTGAGAGTCGTCTGCCGGGTGCTTAGGAGGTACTGCACAGGTGCAGGCGGCTTTTTAACGTCTGCCCGAAAAGCGCCGGCTCGGATGTGGCCTCGCTTCCCGTTCTAGCTCTTGGTCCTCCTTTGATGTGTGCTGGGTATCTTCATGTCCTCACGGTATTTGGCCACCGTGCGGCGCGTCACCTGAATGCCTTGCGATTGCAAAACGCGCGTGATCTGATCATCCGTCAGGGGATGTGCAGGATCTTCTTCTTCGATCAATTTTTTGACACGCCTTTTCAGGATCAGTAGCGATGTCCCGGCGCCCTCAGGGCCCTGTACGCTTTCCGAGAAAAAGTAGCGCAGTTCAAACACACCTTGCGACGTATGAACGTACTTGCTGGCCACGGCGCGGCTGACCGTAGAAGGGTGCACTCCAATCTCTTCAGCAACTTCTTTGATCATCATCGGCTTGAGCTGATCGATGCCCTGATCTAGAAAATCGCGCTGCCGTCCGATGATGGCGTAACAAACTTTCAAGATCGTCTGTCGTCTTTGTTCGATGTTTTTGATCAGCTGCACGGCGGATTTATAGCGTTCTTTCACATAGGACTTTACGTCCTTCTCCACGCCGCCGTTCTGGTTCAGCATTTTGCGGTAGGTGGGACTCACGCGAAGCTGCGGCAGGTCTTCATCGTTCATCAGGACCAGATATTCGTCACCGTGCTTCACAAAAGCAACGTCCGGCTCAATCAGCTTGGGCTCGACCTTGTTATAGCGTAGGCCCGGCTTGGGATCGAGCGTGCGAATGAACTCATGCGCCTGGATCACAGCTTCCATGGGTCGGGTAATGGCCTTGGCAATTTCTTTGTATTGCTTGTTCTGCAAAAAGTGAAGTTGCTTATCCACCATCTTCAAGGCATCTTCAACTACCTGATCGTTCTCAGGGTCGTCAGAGCCTTCCATGTCCCGCGTCTTGATGAGATGCTCAAGCTGGGCCATCAAGCATTCACGAAGATCACGCGCCGCTACGCCTACGGGATCAAAATGCTGGATCAGCCCAATCGCTTCCCGCAGGTCATCGCGCGTAAACTGCAGCACAGGTGCAAGGTGGCTGTGCTTTTCCGCAGCCACTGCTTCCGGCGTGGGCTCATGCGATACGATCAATTCAAGATGCGAAGGTTCGGCTGGTGTTTCGAGCGCCTCGGCATCTGTAGACACCGCTTCAGGAGCAGCAGATTCTTCAGATTCCTGCGCTCGGGCCACTCCCATTAATTCGTCGTCTGAGGCTGTAAGGTAGCCTTCCTCATTCAAGTTGCCGATGACTAATTCCGCAGCTGCGTAAACAGCGGGACGCACTGTAACTGAACCCAACTGCCACATCAGATGGTCAGAAAGGGTCCCTGGCTTGGAAAGGAAATTTTCAAAGGACGGGCGGTCAATCTCTTCCAGGTCGGCTGAATTTCGGTAGCCGGGGTCAAGGTAGTCGCGAAAGAACGACCCAAAATCGATCTCATCAAAGGGATCTTTCTTCTCAGCTTCAGGACCGGTTTCATCTTTCTCTTTGATGTCGATTGCGTCCTGGCGTTCGTGGGCCTCTTGTTTTCCGGCAATTTCATCCAGCAGCGGGACCGTGGAATCCAGCTCCTCCAACACGGGGTTCTCCACCATTTCCGTGTTGATCATCTCCTTGAGCTCCAGCTTGTTGAGCGCGAGCACGCTCACCATCTGGACCAGGCCTGGAGTGAGAATCTGCTTTTGCGAGACTCTCAGATTCAGTTTGTTTTGGAGTAAAACCATCCCTGCTTCTTTAATTAAATTCTACTATCACATGCTGGGCCATGGCCCAAAAGAGTACCGTCGTAATTCGACTATTTTTATTTCCTAACCACAACCATTAAACAAATGAAAAACTCTCTCCCAGATAGACTCTCTTTACTTCTGGGTCGTTGCCAAGCTGCTCCGGCGTTCCTGTACGGAAAATGCGCCCTTCATTGATGATATAAGCGCGGTCCGTCACTGAGAGTGTTTCTCGCACGTTGTGATCTGTGATCAAAACGCCGATCCCGCTTCCCTTCAGGTCGAAGATTATCTTCTGCAGATCGAGCACCGCAATCGGATCAATGCCTGAAAAAGGTTCATCCAGCAGAATGAACTTCGGTGCAATACAAAGTGCGCGCGCGATTTCCACTCTGCGCCGCTCACCACCGGAAAGCGCATAGCCCATATTGTTACGTATATGACCGAGCCCCAGTTCGTCGATCAACTGGTCACGCTTGCGCCGGCGCTCCTGCCATGAGATAGGCTGCACTTCC
>JASLFF010000244.1 GCA_030150795.1 Terriglobales bacterium
CGCGGCTTCAGCTTTTGCTGCGCCTGCGTCTGGAACAACAGACCCCGTGGTTGTGATGATGCCAGGAACGCGCGCTTTTTCTGTGTATTGGCCGAGGAAGAAAAATCCCAGGACAGCGGCGGTGATCCCCAGAGCAAACCAGCACAGCAACATTAAGGGAAAAGGACGGATGAGAATGATCTCGCCATGAAACTTTTGCTGCAAGGCGGCAATGGCCTCCGGACGGAAAAGTGGCAAGGGCGGTTCATTGCTGTGGCTTTCCACCGAACCTCTTTCCACCGAACTGAGAGTCTTGCCGGGGGCTGGCATCCGCTTGTTCGCTCCGTATTAAAACGAAGAATTCCATGGTACGCCCCAGCGAAGAGGAATGATAAAAAATCGCTTAGAAAAATCCGGAGCTGTTCCAAAACGGGAAGGGAGAGATGCTGGTGGATTGCTTAAATCCTGCATTTTCATGGGCGAGATAGAACATACCGAGAACTCCACGTATCTTCAAAAAGAGATGAGCACCGCGAAGGGAGTGTTGGCAGCTTACGCCACTACGCTGGGCGCTGCGGCACGTTTGGGCAGGATCTCACCGATACGGCGGATCTGTGCGCCCACGCCTTTCAGCTTCTCCTCAATTCGCTCATAGCCGCGATCTACGTGATAGACGCGGTCGATGATGGTTTCGCCGTCGGCGACAAGAGCGGCGATGACCAGAGAGGCTGAAGCGCGAAGGTCGGAACATTGGACTGCGGCGGAACTGAGAGGAGTCTTGCCGCGAACGATGGCGCGGCTGCCTTCTACTTTGATATTGGCTCCCATACGCGCCAGTTCGCCGGCGTGCATAAAGCGGTTTTCAAAAATATTTTCTGTGATTATGGATGTCCCCTGGGATTGCGTAGCCAGAGTCATATATTGCGCTTGCATGTCCGTGGGAAAGCCGGGAAATTCTTCAGTGCTGATATCGGCCGCCTGAAGCTGATGGCCGTTGGTCACGCGCATTGAATCCGTTCCGGTTTTGATGCTTACGCCGCATTCTTCCAGCTTTTGAATCAATGAGCCCAGATGAGTCGGGTCGCAGTTGGTAAGCTGCAGGTCGCCTCCGGTGAGGACGGCGGCAATCACAAACGTTCCGGCTTCGATGCGATCAGGGATAATCCGGTGCCGCGCGCCGTGGAGTTTCTCCACGCCATGGATGCGGATGGTGTGTGTGCCTGCGCCTTCAATCTTTGCGCCCATCTTGGTGAGCAGCGCAGCCAAATCAGTCACTTCAGGCTCACGGGCGCAGTTTTCCATGATGGTCTCGCCTTCAGCGAGGGTTGCGGCCATCATGAGGTCTTCAGTGCCGGTGACGGTAATCTTGTCAAAAATAATGTGGCCGCCGCGCAGCCGATCCGCGCTGGCTTCAATATAGCCGTGTTCCTGCTTAATGGAAGCGCCCAGTCGTTCCAGGCCTTTGATATGGAGATCGATAGGCCGCGCCCCAATCGCGCAGCCGCCGGGCTGAGAGACGCGGGCGCGTCCCATGCGCGCGACTAGCGGACCCAGGACCAGCGTGGAAGCGCGCATGGTTTTTACCAGTTCATAGGCGGCTTCAGGATTGACAAGGTTGTTGCAGGAAATCGTGGTGCGATGGGAAGCGCGGCCGTAGCCCAATTCCACGTCAGCGCCCATTGAGACCAATAGGTTACGCTCCGTCTGAATGTCGCGAACATCGGGAATATTTTCCAGAATTACGGGCTCATCAGTCAGGATGGCGGCGGCCATCGCTGGTAAAGCGGCGTTTTTGGCGCCGCTGATGCGAACGCTTCCCACCAGGGGATTGCCACCACGAATTACAAATTTATCCATAAGACTCTCTGGCGCGGTCCTTCCGTCCCTGAAGTCAATCCGGATGGTCCGGCTGCGGGAGACGGGTTTTCTGAAACCTGGATCGCCCACGGAAAGCAGCGGCTCTGCCTTGCCGGGATTGCCATTCGGTAACTTGGGAACCAGCTTCATTTTAAATGACCCTGTTCGATCGCCTCTCGGACATTTCCCTTAACGCTTTTGAGTCTTTTTGTGGCTTGAGTGCGAGACAGACCGGTCTTTAGCATGATCAGAGCTATAGCCACCTGATTGTCCGCCACCTCAAGAGTTTTTGATGCAGTTTGGCGGTCGACCCCAGCAGCTTTTTCTAAAACATTCAGCCCGCGTTCCATTAACTTATGATTCCTGGTATGGACATTCACCATGAGATTGCCATAGATATATCCAAGACGGGCCATTGCTCCTGTAGTCAGCAGGTTCAGGGCCATCTTCTGTGCAGAACCAGCCTTCATTCGCGTGGACCCGGAGACGGCTTCCGGGCCAACGTCTATGACAATCTCAATGTCAGCGCGAGCACCCAATTCAGAGCCGCGATTGCAGACCACGGCCACGGTTTTGGCCCCTTTCTTGCTTGCCTGTTCCAGAGCGCCCAGGGTGTACGGAGTTCGACCGCTGGCAGCAACTCCCACCACAACGTCGTTCTTTCCGGGCTTGCGCCTGGCCATGTCTTTGCGGCCGCTGGCGCCGGAATCCTCGCTGTATTCATCGGCGTGGCCTAAGGCCCTATTGCCGCCGGCAATTACATATTGAATGGTGCGGGGATCAGTGTTGAAGGTTGGAGGACACTCGGCGGCATCAAGCGCGGCAAGGCGTCCGCTGGTGCCGGCACCCGCGTAAATCAGCCTTCCGCCGCTGCGAATCGCATCGGCAATGGCATCAATGGCCTGGGCGATCTGGGGCAAAGCCTGCTCTACGGCTGTGGCTACTTTGTGGTCTTCGCGGTTGATGACGCGGGCAATCTCCAGCGCGGAAAGCGTATCGAGGCTGGCGGAAGCAGCGTTCTGCTGCTCGGTCCGGAGATCACGGAGCTTTGCTTTGCGAGGACTCACCCGGTTCAATACCTCAAAGCGCCTCGATGACGGCATCGTGGAAAGCGGGCCGAATTTGCTTGATGGACTGCGAACCACGGTCCGGCCATGTGCGATTGGTTAATAGAGTGACAGAAAGTTGACGATCAGGGTCAATCCATAGTGATGTACCTGTATAGCCCAAGTGGCCATAGGAGCGCGAGGAAAAATATCTTCCGGACTGTGACGGTTGGGAGGGAGTGTCCCATCCCAGTCCGCGAGACGTACCCGCTGGCGAACCCTGGCGGCGAGTAAAAATTTCCAAGGTTTCCTTTTTTACCAGGGGTGAGCCGCCCTGCAACATGTACTGTGCAAAAACTGACACGTCCAGAACAGTGGAAAAACAGCCAGCGTGAGCAGCGACTCCGCCCATGACAGAAGCGTTTTCATCGTTGACTTCACCCTGGATCAGACGGTGGCGGAAGGTGCGGTCATCTTCGGTAGGCGGGATGATAGGCTTCAGGCCGTCTGGCGGATTGAAGCAGGTATGCGCAAGGTTGAGTTTGGCAAAGATTTCGCGCTGGCAGAGTTGGTCCAAAGGCTCGCCGGAAAGCTTTTCCAGCGCTTGACCCAAGAGGATAAAGCCAATGTCGCTGTATTCTGCGCGGGTGGCGGGATCGGCGATGAGCGGGACCTGGAGCGCCTGCTTTAGGAGTTCGTCCTTATTATGGGCGGTCTGAAAGAGCTTGATGTAGGCCGGCAATCCCGGAGAGTGCGCTAACAGCATGCGCAATGTGACTTGGCGGCGGGCGTCTTTTTGTCCCGCGTCGCTTTCCGCGAATCCGGGCAACAGTTCGACCAATGGCTGGTCGAGCTTGAACAGCCCGTGATCGTACAGAATCATGCAGGCCGTGGTGGTGGCGATGACCTTGGTG
This sequence comes from Terriglobales bacterium, assembly GCA_030150795.1. The sequence goes on from JASLFF010000244.1 coordinate 3,797, forward strand.
ACCGAGGCGAGATCGTAGATGGTTTCGGCGGTTACGGCAGGAGACGTTGCGTCATAAGTGAAATGCCCGAGGCCTTTGTAGGCGATCAGCTTTCCTTGATGAGTTACGGCGACGGTTGCGCCGGGAAAGGCACGCTGGCCAATTCCGGAGCGAAGGACGTCAAAGGCACGCTGGAATTGTTCGTCCTGATACTCGAACGACTGGGACAGCATGCTGTTGGTACTTTGGTGCAGAAAATCCCCTCGTGTTGCTTTTGTTTTCGGTTTATAACACACTCAGTTCACAGATGACATTCCAGCGCAAAGCCATAGGCTACATTTCTATACTTATCCTTGCTGTCCAGTGTTTTTCGGCTGCCGGTGCGCCTGCGCCCAAGAAAAAGAAGCCTGCCGCTGAGGCCAAGGAGACGGCCAACTTTTCACCTGTCGATTTGCTGGTCCAGGAGCAGATCAACGATCAGGCAATTACCGGCGCGGTGCTGGTTGTCGGGCATGGCGGAAAGATCGTGCACCAGAAAGCGTTTGGTTTGCGCGCGACCTCGCCGCGCACTGAAGCCATGACACTCGACACGATCTTTGATCTGGCATCGCTCACCAAAGTAGTGGCGACAACGCCGAGCGTGATGCGACTGATCCAGTATGGACAGGTCAGGCTGGACGAGCCAGTAGCGCATTACATTCCTG
>JASLFF010000270.1 GCA_030150795.1 Terriglobales bacterium
CACTGGGACACCCAAAGGAGTCATGGTCGCACATCGCGGAGTGACGAATTTCCTCTCGTCCATGCGACGAGAGCCAGGTATCGAAACGGATGATGTATTGCTCGCGACTACGAGATTGTCTTTTGACATTGCAGCCCTGGAGTTGTATCTGCCTCTGATAATAGGAGCACAGTTGCGAATCCTTGGAGGCGAGGTCCTGGACGGCACTCGGGTTTCCAAAGAAATAGAGCGTGACGTAACCATGGTGCAGGCGACACCGGCAAGCTGGCGAATGCTTCTTGACGCTGGATTGGAAGGAACAGAGCGGCTCAAAGTGCTCTGCGGTGGAGAAGCGCTGAATATTGATTTAGCCAGGACGCTTGCAAGTCGAAGTCACTCAGCCTGGAATCTGTATGGCCCTACCGAGACCACCATCTGGTCGAGCATAGAGAAACTCAAAAAAGACCTGAGCGGTGTCTCAATCGGGCGACCGATCGCAAACACGCAGATCTACATATTCGACAGACATGGGGAGCCTGTTCCTATAGGAGTGGTGGGAGAGATCCATATTGGGGGCGCGGGCGTAGCGCGGGGGTATCTGAACCGGCCGGAGTTGACGGGGGACCGGTTTGTACCGGATCCATTTTCGAATGAACCGGGAGCGCGGATGTACCGGACGGGAGACCTGGGACGGTGGAGGAGCGACGGCAATATCGAGTTTCTGGGGCGGAACGATTTTCAAGTAAAAATCCGAGGGTTCCGGATCGAGTTGGGAGAGATCGAGGCGCGGCTGAATGAACATGAGGGGGTGCAGGAAGCAGTGGTGCTGGCCCGTGAAGATACGCCGGGCGACAAGCGGCTGGTGGCTTACTACACATCGAGAGAGCAAAACAGTGTGGGAGCCCAGGAATTGAGAGCGCATGTAGCAACGAAGTTGCCGGAGTACATGGTGCCGGCGGCGTATGTGCGGTTGGAATCGCTCCCGCTGACGCCGAACGGGAAATTGAATCGGAAGGCATTGCCGGCGCCGGAAGGCGATGCCTATGTAGTGCGGCGATACGAAGCGCCGCAAGGGGCCAACGAGGAGTTGCTGGCAGGCATCTGGGCGGAATTGCTCCATCTGGAGCGGGTGGGCCGCAACGATAATTTCTTTGATCTGGGCGGACATTCGCTGCTGGCAGTACGGGTGATAGCGCGAGTGAGGGAAGCGCTGAAGGTAGAAGCAGCGATAAGGGACTTGTTCACACGGCCGGTACTGCAGGATTTCGCCAGCGCTCTGGCGATTGCCGCTCCTGCGGAGCTGCCAGCGATACCTCGTGTCACTCGGGGCGAAAGGATTCCGCTGTCGCCGGCGCAGCAGCGTTTGTGGTTTTTGGTGCAGATGGAGGGGGTGAGCCAGGCCTATCACATTCCCATGCGTTTGCAGCTGAAGGGCGGTCTTGATCGTGCGGCGTTGCGTAAAGCGCTGGACCGGATCGTGGCGCGACATGAAGTGCTGCGTACCATCTTTGCTTTTGTGGAAGGGGAGCCGATTCAGCAAATCGTGCCGGCAGAAAAGGGCCGCTTTCATCTTGTGGAGCACGATTTGCGTCACCGTACCGATGCCAGGGAGGAACTGAAGCGACTGGTGGCAGAGGAGTCGGGCACGACCTTCAACCTGCGGGAAGGGCCCTTGATTCGTGGTCGTCTGATCCGGTTGGCGGACGAGGAAGATGCACTGTTAATCACGATGCACCACCTCGTCTCCGATGGCTGGTCGCTGGGAGTGTTCACCAACGAACTGAGCACGTTGTATGGAGCGTTTGTGCGCGGCGAGGCCGATCCGCTTCCGGAGTTGAAGATCCAATATGCCGACTATGCGGTCTGGCAGCGGAAGTGGATGGAAGGCGAGACCCTGAGGAAGCAGGCGGAATATTGGGGAAGGACTTTAGCCGGAGCGCCGGAAGTATTGCAATTACCGGCAGATCATGTAAGACCAGAGCAACAAAGTTATAGCGGGGCCGCAACCACGCTGGTGCTGGATGAGGAGTTGACAGCGGGGTTGAGAAGACTGTGCAGGAAGCACAGAACCACGCTGTACATGACTGTGCTGGCGGGCTGGGTAGCGCTGCTGGCGCGGCTGTCGGGGCAGGACGATGTAGTGATAGGCACGCCGGCAGCCAATCGCAATCGAGTGGAGATCGAAGGACTGATTGGATTTTTCGTCAACACGCTGGCATTGCGACTGGGGGTTAGGGGAACAGTGACGGTGGGGGAGCTGCTTGACCGGGTTAAAAGACAAGTTTTGGCCGCACAGGAGAATGAGGACATTCCGTTTGAGCAGGTGGTGGAGATCATTCGGCCGCCACGGAGTCTGGCGCACAATCCGGTGTTCCAGGTGATGTTCACTTGGCTGAACACTCCTAAAGGAACGATCGATCTTGCTGGGCTGCAGGCCAGCCCCTTCACTGCCGTTCCGCATGACATATCGAAATTCGATTTGATGCTGGTGTTACGGGAAGAAGGCAATCAGATTGTGGGCGTGGTGGAGTATGCAACGGCGCTGTACGAGCAATCGACGATCAAGCGATATATAGGATATTTCCGCACATTGTTGGGAGCTATGGTGGCTGACGACAGCCAGAAGGTGGATCGTTTACCCATGCTGCCGCAAGAGGAGCGGCAGCAGCTTCTCTATGAGTGGAACGCGACGGAAGTGGACTATCCGCGAGACAAGTGCGTGCATGAGTTGTTCGAGGAGCAGGTGGAACAGACGCCGAATGCTATTGCCATCGCTTATCAGGAGCAAGCACTGACCTACGGAGAATTGAACCAGCAAGCGAACCGGCTGGCGCATTACTTAAGAGAGCTGGGTGTGAGGCCGGATGAGCGAGTGGCGATCTGCGCGGAGCGCGGCTTGGAGATGGTGGTGGGACTGCTGGCGGTGCTCAAGGCCGGCGGAGCGTACGTGCCGCTGGATCCCACATTTCCGACAGAGCGGCTGCACTTCATGCTTGAAGATAGTGCGCCAGTGGTGCTGCTGACGCAGAGTCGACTCGAAAATTCCTTCACAAAATCCGACTATGACCGGCCAATCGTTTTGCTGGATAGTGATGGTGCAGGGTGGATGACCTTGTACGGTGATCACGACCCGAGGTTCGATGAAACAAGGTTCGATGAAATTAGAGTCACCTCGCAAAATCTCGCCTGCATCATCTACACGTCCGGTTCGACCGGGACATCAAAGGGTGTCGCCGTGCAGCATGGCGGGATTGTGAATCTTGTTCACGACTGGACCATACGCTTCGGAAATAGGGTGCGACGGGACGCGCTGCAAGCATCGCTGTGGACGAGCTTTGGATTTGACGTCTCCATCTTCGAATTGTTTGCCGGCTTTTCTCTCTCCGCAACTATCAACATCGTGCCTGAACAAATCAGAGGAGACTCACGGGCGCTGTCTGCCTGGTTCGTTGCGCACAACATTGCTTTCGGATATCTGCCTCCTTCTTTTATTCGCGACGCGCAGCATATGGACGCGTCCATCTCACCTCTTCCTCTGGAGCTTGTTTTGGTCGGAGTCGAACCTTCAACAGAATCGGCACTATACCAGCTTCAAAGAAATAGGCCACGCCTTCAAATTGTGAATGGTTACGGGCCTGCTGAAACTACGGTGTTCAGCACGACGTATGCAGAGATCGGAGACAGGTCACGCAACACTCCCATTGGCCGTCCGCTTGGAAATACGCGGGTCTACATTCTGGATTCACATGGGGAGCCGGTACCGGTGGGAGTAACGGGAGAACTGTATATCGGCGGCGATGGGGTAGCGCGCGGTTACTTGAACCGTCCCGAGCTGACAGCAGCAAGGTTTATTAAAGATCCATTCTGCGGGGAAGCTGGAGCGCGGATGTACAGAACCGGAGATCTGGGCCGGCGGCTGGCGGACGGCAACATCGAGTTTCTGGGGCGGAACGATTTTCAGGTAAAGATCCGAGGCTTCCGTATCGAGTTGGGAGAGATCGAGGCGCGGCTGAACGAACATGAGGGGGTGCAGGAAGCAGTTGTGCTGGCCCGTGAAGATACGCCAGGAGACAAACGGCTGGTGGCTTACTACACGGCAAGAGAACAAAACAGTGTGGGAGCCCAGGATTTGAGAGCGCATGTAGCGACGAAGTTGCCGGAATACATGGTGCCGGCAGCCTACGTGAGGTTGGAGTCGCTACCGCTAACGCCGAACGGGAAATTGAATCGGAAGGCATTGCCGGCGCCGGAAGGCGACGCCTATGTAGTGCGGCAATACGAAGCGCCGCAAGGGGCCATCGAGGAGTTGCTGGCAGGCATCTGGGCGGAGTTGCTCCATCTGGAGCGGGTGGGCCGCCATGATAATTTCTTTGAGCTGGGAGGACACTCTCTTATGGCGGTGACGCTGGTGGAGCGACTGGCGCAGGCCGGATTGAAGGCGGACGTGCGAGCGTTATTTACCACACCAACTTTGGCTGAGTTGGCCGCGAGTTTCAATAACAATGCACCTGCATTCGAGATTCCCGCCAACCGCATTCCATCCCCTCAAGAAACTACTTCTTCTTCGCGCATCGTGGAATTGAGCATATGAGTATTGGCGAGTTATTAGCGGCCCTTGGCGCGAAGGGAATACAGCTGCGCAGAAATGGCGACGAATTACTGATCCGTGGAGATTCGGGAGCCCTCGACCCGGCGTTGATCTCCGCAATGCGTGAAGCTAAGACGCTCCTGCTTCAGCACGTTTCCAGTCAGAAAGACGAATGGTGGAGTCCCTCATTCAAAATCCTGCCCGAGATGCTGCCGCTGGTGCAGCTAAAGGCGGAAGAGATCGAGCGCGTGGTCTCTCAAGTGCCGGGCGGGGCCTCCACTGTACAAGACATCTATCCGCTAACGCCATTTCAAGAAGGAATCCTGTTCCATCACCTAAAGGATGAGGGAGCTAATCCGTACGTGGTTGTTAGCCAGACGGCCTTCGATAGTCGCGCGCGCCTGGATGCGCATTTGCAAGCAATGCAGGCGGTGGTGGACCGGCACGATATTCTGCGGACGGCAGTGATGTGGGAAGGTCTTCCAGAGCCGGTGCAGGTGGTGTGGCGGAGGGTTGCCGTGCCGGTGGAAGAAGTGGAATTGGATCCGGAAGCTGGGGACGCAGCCCAACAGTTGTACGCACAATTCAATCCGCGCCAGTACCAAATGGATCTGGGACAAGCGCCGCTGATGCGCATCTACGTTGCCTATGATCCGGCCCAACAACGCTGGTTGCTGATGCACTTGCAGCACCACATAACGATGGACCATGCCACGCGCCAAATGATGCAAGAGGAGATTGAGGCGCATCTGCTGGGGAAAGCGGACGCGCTACCGGCGCCGATGCCATTCCGCAATTTTGTCCTCCAGGCGCGTTCGGGGGTGAGTGAGCAGGAGCATGCGAACTACTTCCGGCATTTGTTAGGGGACCTGGAGGAGCCCACAGCACCCTTTGGACTGGCGACGGTGCAGGATGGAAGTGGAATAGAAGAAGCGCGTCTACAGGTTGATGCAGAACTGGCGCGGCGGGTGCGCGAGCGCGCACGCAAGCTTGAAGTGAGCACGGCGAGTCTCTTCCATGTGGCCTGGGCGCAAGTCCTGGCGAAGATTTCCGGCCGCGACGACGTGGTCTTTGGGACGGTGCTGGTCGGCCGCATGCAAGGTGGAAAGGGCTCAGACCGTGCGATGGGCGTGTTTATCAATACGCTTCCGGTCCGACTCCGAATTGACGAACAAGAATCAGAGGCGGTGGTGCGGCGCGCTCATCTGCAACTGGCCGAGTTGCTGTGGCACGAGCACGCTTCATTGGCTTTGGCGCAGCGTTGCAGTGCCGTGTCACCGCCTATACCGCTGTTTTCAGCGTTATTGAATTATCGGCATGGCCGGAGTGACAAACAGGCGCGTTCGGAAGAGCGAAAGCGGGCGCGGGAAGGTACGCAACTCCTCCTCACCGAGGAACGCACGAACTATCCCTGCACGCTTAGCGTGGATGACGTAGCCGAGGGGTTCTGGCTCGAGTCGCAGATACAATCGCCAATCGAGCCGATGCGCATATGCGAGTACATGCATACCGCACTGGCATCCTTAACTGATGCACTAGAGCGCGCGCCGGGTAGCGCGATCGGAAGGCTCACAGTGCTTCCGGCAAAGGAGCGGCAACAGCTTCTCTATGAATGGAACGCGACGGAAGTGGAGTATCCGCGAGACAAGTGTGTGCACCAGTTGTTCGAGGAGCAGGTGGAGAAGACGCCGGAGGCTGTGGCGCTGGTGTTCGGGGAAGAAGAACTGAACTATGCGGAGTTGAACCGGCGTGCAAACCAACTGGCGCATTACCTCAGAAAACTAGGGGTGAAGCCCGACGACCGGATTGGGGTTTGCATGGAGCGAAGTGTGGAGATGGTCGTGGCTCTCTTGGGAGTATTGAAGGCCGGAGGAGCCTACGTACCTCTGGAGCCGGAGTATCCGGTTGAACGGCTGCGCTACATGATAAAGGATGCAGGATTAAAGCTGGTTCTGTCGCATCACGGGTTATGGGAACCAGCGGGACTAGGTGGCCAGTGGCTATGGATAGATAAGCTCCAGGCGGAATTAGCGCTTGAGGCGACAGAAGACCTCGAGAGCGGACTAGACGCAGAGGCCCTCGCTTACGTGATCTACACCTCGGGCTCGACAGGACAGCCGAAGGCAGCCATGAACCGGCATCGTGGAATCAGCAATCGGCTGAAGTGGATGCAGGGGGCATACGGTTTGGAAAGCGCAGACCGGGTGCTTCAGAAGACACCATTCAGCTTCGATGTATCGGTCTGGGAGTTCTTCTGGCCATTGCTGACAGGGGCGGGGTTGGTTATAGCGCGACCGGGAGGACACCGCGACAGCGCGTATCTGGTGCAGCTGATACAAGAAGCTGGAATCACGACGCTCCATTTTGTGCCTTCAATGCTGCAGGTATTCCTTGAGGATCCCGAGGTGGGGCATTGCGCGAGCCTTCGTCGGGTGATCTGTAGCGGAGAAGCTCTGGGAGTGGAGTTACAGGACCGTTGCCTGCAGCAATTGCAGGGTGTGGAGTTACATAATCTCTATGGCCCGACCGAGGCTTCAGTGGATGTGACGTTTTGGCATTGCACATCGGAGCCACACCAGAAAAACGTACCGCTGGGCCGTCCCATCTGGAACACGCAAATCTACATCGTAGATTCAAACCTCGAGGTTGTGCCGGTTGGAGTCAGTGGAGAAATCCTCATCGGAGGAGAAGGCCTCGGTCGTGGGTATCTGCATCGGCCAGATCTGACCGCGGAACGATTTTTGCCGGATCCATTCGCTCGGACGGGTGGACATCGGCTTTATCGCACGGGTGATGTTGGGCGATATCGGCGGGACGGCGTGATCGAGTACCTGGGGCGGATGGATCACCAGGTGAAGATTCGCGGCTATCGAATCGAGTTGGGAGAGATCGAGGCGCGGCTGAGCGAACATGCGGGAGTGCAGAAAGCAGTGGTGCTGGCACGTGAAGATACGCCGGGGGACAAACGACTGGTAGCTTACTACACTAGCTCATCGGCGACCGATCCGGAGCAGGAGGTGAGCGCTGAGCAGTTGCGCCTGGATCTTTCATCATCTCTTCCGGAGTACATGGTGCCGGCGGCCTACGTGCGGTTGGAATCGCTGCCGCTGACGCATAACGGCAAACTGGATCGCAAGGCGCTTCCAGCGCCGGGTTCCGATGCCTACTCCACTTGCGCATATGAGCCTCCGCAGGGCGAGATTGAGACGAAGCTGGCCCAGGTCTGGGCCGAGGTGCTCAAGCTCGATCAGGTGGGCCGTCACGATAATTTCTTTGAGCTGGGCGGACACTCGCTGCTGGCGGTACGGGTGATGGCGCGAGTACGGGAAGCGCTAAAAGTCGAAGTCGCAATAAAGGATTTGTTTGCACATCCGGTGTTGACCGATCTGGCACATTTTCTTGCCAGCGCCTCCGCGACGGAGCTTTCTCCTATTGTGGCTGTAGAGCGTGGCGCACATTCGCCATTGTCTTTTGCGCAGCAGCGTTTGTGGTTTTTGGCGCAGATGGAAGGCGTCAGCCGGGCCTACCACATGCCCATGGGGTGGCGGCTGAAGGGCGCTCTTGACCGTGCCGCGTTGCGGGAAGCGCTGGACCGGATCGTTGCTCGCCATGAGGCACTGCGTACCATCTTTGCCATGGTTGACGAGGAGCCAGTGCAGCGGATCCTGTCCCCGGAGGAAAGCCGCTTCCATCTTATTGAGCATGATCTGCGTGGACGCAGCGATGCCCAGGAGGAACTTGCACGGCTGGCGGCCGAAGAGGCCGAGGCCGGCTTTGATCTGAAAGCAGGTCCATTGATCCGTGGTCGTCTGATCCGGTCGGCGGAGGAGGAAGATGCATTGTTGATCACCATGCACCACATCGTCTCCGATGGCTGGTCGCTGGGAGTTTTTACCAACGAACTGAGCACGTTGTATGGGGCGTTTATGCGTGGCGAGGCCGATCCCCTTCCGGAGTTGAAGATCCAATATGCCGACTACGCAGTG
>JASLFF010000273.1 GCA_030150795.1 Terriglobales bacterium
GCCGGGTTGTGCTGGGTTCAGCGCGGCAATCGTGGTTCCGACGGTCACCGTGCCGCCAATCGGGACCGTGTAGCCCTTAGAAAAAATCAGGTCGGCGGAAGTGATGGCGAATTGCAGTGACCGCCGGTCTTTCTTAATGACTTTCTGAACCACGCCCTGAACGTATGCTCCCGGTGGAATCAGCATCTGCGTGCCCACCGTTACCGGAAACGTGATCTGCAGGTAAACGTCTCGTCCCGCCTTGACTTGCAGCGGGCGCAATAGCCCCAGCGGCAGCTTGGTTCCCGGAGGAAGCATAAAAATGGAGTTTGCCGGTTGACTCTGTGGCTGGCCGGTTTGCGAAGGAACAGTCTGCTGAGCGGAAGTCTGCTGACCTGTAGTTTGCGTGGCAGCAGCTTGCGTTAACGCTACCGTTATGCCGTCCTGGGTCTTGTGTGCTGCGGCTTCATCCTGCAGGAGCCACGAATCAGCCCCCAGCGCCCAGCCGCCATTGACCAACATCAGCAGCAATGTCGCGACTGCCAGACCTTTCCTTGCATTCTTGAGTGCGATCTTCCTCAAATATCTCCAACGGATCGAGCCGATCAAATTGCCCTGAGCGTGGTTTGCCATTTCGGCCACCTTCATTGCTGGGCCAGCGCGCTTGGCTCCAGCCGCTCGCCGGCCCACGCCGATTGGAAGGAGCTGCTTCTCTTCGACGCACACCCATTTAACGTCCAGAGAAGCTGGAAGTGAGATTTGGATTTATGAAGATTTGTGGAAAGCCGAATAAGAAAAATATAGATGTTCTTACGTTTCACGAGTATTTCCGGTTCTGTAGACACTATCGCCCAAAAAACTGACCAATAGCCCGTCGAGTCTCATCTTTTCCACAACTCCGATTTATAAATCAGCGATAGCAAAATCTAATAAAGTCGAAAGCGAATGTCAAGCGTAAATGTAAATCCGATAACAATCCAGCGTCCCAGACCTCGACCTGGGCGAAATTTCCGCTTCCTGCGGCTCTCCACCCGGGATTTTACGTGAAATTTACAAGGCTCTGTTTCTGCCGGCAAGACGGGTTTTTGCGCCAATAAAACCCAAATAAATTCATATGGTTACAGAAAGCGCTGCACTCGGCAGTAACTCTGCATCTAACGTTACGGAAGTGCCGGTGTTCTGGTAGATGCCCCTCACCGGGGCGTAAAATTTAGGCTGCCCTTTGCTCTCCAAGTTTGTAATTTTTGAGGCGTATTGCTATGGGAAGAATTTCATTTTTCTTGCTTGGTCTAATCGTACTCATCGGGGCTGTTGGATGCGGTGGTGGTTCCAGTTCTAGCATGCCCGTGCCCACTCCTAGTCCTTCACAGGTTTTTCCTAACGACGAGCAGCTCGCGCAGGCCGCTCCGGTCAAAGTCGGCACCTCCGGCGCAAATGCAAATGATCTGGGCGCGAAGGTCTGCTGCATCGGTACATTGGGCAGCCTTTGGACCGCGCCGGGTATCGCCAACCCCGTCATTCTCAGTAACAACCATGTGCTGGATCGTTCTGACAAAGGCGTGGCCGGTGAAGCTATCAATCAGCCGTTGCAACTGGCGTGCACGGCAACCACCGCACCTCCGCCGCTTACGGTGGCTCACTTGACCAAAGGCGCCCCACTGAAGCCGGTCGCCAACGAACCGGGAAAGTGCGGGACCTCGACAGCGCCCCTTTGTGGTCACTCTCCCAGCAACGTGGACGCTGCGATTGCGGAAATCGTGCCCGGCGAAGTTGACTTGAGCGGTAACATTCTTGATCTTGGCCCAGCAGGCGCCACAAGCATTGCCGCTGCTCCTCCGTCCAGCACCATTGGGGTTCCAACTCTTAACGAGCCGGTGGGAAAGAGCGGCAGGACTACGGGGCTTACATGCTCCACCATCGCCACAATCGGTTTAACCATTGTGATTGAGTACGATGCTACCTGTGGCGACGCTTCGCCGGCTTATGCATCTTATTTCAACGGCCAAATTTCGATTAGTGGCGGAAGTTTTAGCGCTGCCGGCGATTCCGGGTCCTTAGTTGTAGACACGACCACTGCCCGGCCTGTAGCTCTTCTCTATGGCGGCAGCCCTACTGACACTGTGGCCAATCCGATTCAGGACGTCATCAACGCCTTTGGCGCCAATTCACCTCTTTCCATTGTTGGCGGCTCAGACCACGCAGTGAGCTGCGCCCGTACCGCCACTGCCAGTTCCACACAGGTGGGCGCCCAGGCGGCGGTGGTTCCGCAGGAACGTCAACGCGTCACGGCGGTGCTGCAACGTCGCGCGGCCCAGCTTGCTCAGGATCCCTCCATCCAGTCGGTCAGCGTCGGCGCCAGTGCGGACAATGCGGGTGAAGGTGCTCTGCTGATTCACGTTTCCGGCAACACCGTTCCACGTGTTGCCCCAACTATTGACGGAGTCCGTACCCGCCTGGTATTCGATGACCAGGCTGGGCAGGCGCTTCCACCGGTCGGGAAAGAAAAAGTCACCCAAGCACTAGCGGTAAAGGAAGCCAACGTTGCGAACCTGATTACTCAACCGGGTATTCAAGGCGTGGGTGTTTCTCTTAGTTTGGATAATCCCACGGAAGCTGCGATTTCCATTTATCTGCTGAAGGGCGCTTCTCATCCGCCCATTCCGCCGGTGATCGATGGCATTCGCACACGCGTCTTTGTCAGCGAGCGCTTTAAGGCGTATTAGATAACTGCAATATTCCATCATCAGCCTTGGCCGCAGCCGGGGCTTTTTTTATTTGCATCGATTGAGTTGCTGTATCCCTCGCGGGGTGGAGCAGGCCTTCAGGCCTGCGGTGATGTTGCCTAAAGAGACCGGCTTGAGCCGCTGAGGTAAAGCATTCAGAGTACATTCA
>JASLFF010000296.1 GCA_030150795.1 Terriglobales bacterium
TTGATGGAGATCGATGCGTGAGTGTACGGGCTGAATCGAACCCGGCCCCTTTATTCCCCAGTATCAATCTGTGCCCGTTGCAGCCGATCAGAGAAATCGATGTAGCACGCTTTCCATTGGGTATAGAAGTCAATTGCCCCCAGGCCGCCTTCGCGATGGCCGTTACCGGTCGCTTTGGTCCCGCCGAAAGGAAGATGGACTTCAGCGCCGATCGTCGGAGCATTCACGTATGTAATGCCTGCGTAAATATCGCGCATGGCGCGGAAAGCCTTGTTGACATCTCGCGTGTATACCGATGATGAGAGACCATAAGGCACGCTGTTGGCAATCTCGATTGCCTTGTCGAAGTTATCCACCGGGATCAGGCTCAGCACCGGCCCAAATATTTCTTCCTGGGCCACGCGCATCTTTTCATTCACGTCAGTGAAGATCGTCGGCTCAAAGAACCAGCCATAAGCATGGTCTGTGGTGTTCAGCGCTTTGCCTCCGGCTTCCAGCTTTGCACCTTCATTCTTGCCAATCTGGACGTATTTCTCCGTGGTGGCCACCTGCTGTTCATTGATTTGCGGCCCCATCTCCACACTTTCATCCTGGCCGTTGCCCACTTTGAGCCGTTGCGCACGATAGATCAACCTATCAGCAAACTGGCGATAAACGCCTTTCTGCACGATCACGCGGCTGGCAGCAGTGCAACGCTGCCCGGTAGTGCCGAACGCGCCCCAGAGAACGCCTTCCAGCGCCAGATCAAGATTAGCGTCATCCAGAATAATGATGGCGTTCTTGCCGCCCATCTCAAGCGAACACGGCTTAAAGCTTCGCGCAGCCGTCTCGCCCACAATACGTCCCACCTCGCTCGATCCGGTGAAGGAAATTGCCTGTACATTGGCGTGCTCGGCTATCGGCGCGCCGACTTCCGGTCCGAAGCCCGTCACTACATTGACTACGCCCTTGGGCAGGCCGGCATCGGTAAGCGCCTTGAGCAGGTTAAGCGTTGAAAGCGGCGTGTCTTCCGCAGGCTTGATCACGCACGTATTGCCGCAGACCAGGGCCGGCAAAAGCTTCCACGAGGGGATTGCCATGGGGAAATTCCACGGAGCAATCATGCCGCATACGCCAATAGGCATGCGTACTGCCATGGCAAACTTGTTTGGCAGTTCTGATGGCACCGTGGCGCCGAACTGTCGGCGCCCTTCACCGGCCATGTAGTAGGCCGTGTCCACGGCTTCTTGCACATCACCGCGCGTTTCTTTCAGCACCTTGCCCATTTCCCTGGTCATCAGGCGGGAATACTCTTCCTTGCGTTCCAGCAGGATTTCTCCGGCGCGATAGATGATTTCTGCGCGTTTGGGCGCGGGAACCAGCCGCCAGCGCTCGAAAGCCTGTTTGGCTGCGGAAACGGCATCGTCCACGTCACGCTTGTCTGAGCGCTGGAATACGCCAATTACGTCACGCGTGTCAGCTGGGTTCAGGTTTTCGTAGGTCTGGCCGGTGCGTGATTCTACCCACTCGCCGCCGATAAAATTCTTGAAAAGTTTGGCTGCCATTGATACAGAAGTTGCCTTTCGCGGGATTCAAACTCTCTATCGTATCAAAAGCTTAGAGCGCGGCGCATGCCGGTAATCGTCGGCCATCCGCGCCCAGTCACGGGAAGCCCATGATAACAGGAGGGTTTAACCTTTTGCCGCCCTCTCGCCTCACTTCGCCCGCTGGGAAAGGCATCTGTCAAAACGGGAAAACGATTTCTAAAATTACACTAAATATCAAGCACAGAGTTTTGTTCTGTTCTAGAATCATGCCGTCTAACCATATGTAATTCTTGAGATAGGTTATGCTCTGGTTAGATCCAAGATTTAGTAGTTAAGGTATTGCTACCCCGCTTCAACATGGTGAAAGGTAGAGAGCTATGTCTATACTCCTTGCCGACGATGATCTCCACCTGGCAACATTCCTATCGAAATCGCTTGAATCAGAAGGCTATTCCGTCCACACAGCGCTGAATGAAGACAGCGTGATTTCCGAGCTACAGCGCCAGAACTACAAATTAATCATTCTTGATTTGAACTTCGGCCAGACGGATGGACTCAAGCTGCTCGAAAAGCTGCGGAGCAAGGGACTGGAAACGCCTGTAATGGTGCTAAGCGCCCGCGACCGCGTTTCTGACCGAATCCAATCTCTGAATCTGGGCGCTGACGATTACATCACCAAGCCGTTTTCCTTCCAGGAACTGGCTGCCCGAACGAATGCATTGCTTCGCCGCAAGGCCGATCCGGCACTGAATGTGTTGCGCGTGGAAGATCTGGAACTTGATCCGGCGTCGCGCAAAGTACATCGTGGCAAGCATGAAATCAAACTGAGCCCCAAGGAATTTGAGCTTCTTCTGCTGCTGATGCGCCATGCCGGCGAAACTGTGACGCGCAATGATCTGTTGCACTGGTCCTGGGGACTGCAACCGGAAAGCGATAGCAATCTGGTGGACGTTTATGTGAACTATTTGCGCAGAAAAATCGATTTTGCCGGGGAAAACAAGCTGATTCATACTGTCAGGGGCGCGGGCTATAGAATCGGCAGGTCGGCGCCGTCGCAAATTGCGCCGCTTTCAGTTGGCCAGCCGTCCGCTGTGCACACGGATGTGGGCCATAATTATCAACCGGGCGCTCTTGTCGATTTGACCGATGCTCTTGGCGTTCAGCAAACATCACTCAAGGCCTTGATTCACTCTGTGGCGCACGATCTGGCCCAGCCGCTTACCAGCATACGCTGCTTTCTGGAAGTCACCGGCATGCACAAGAATGGTTCTTCGTTCCCGTCCGATCTCAGGACGATTGAGCAGCAGGCGGATCGAGCTATTTCTCTGGCCAAGGCAATCTCGGTTCTTGTCCGGGAAGTTCCGGCGCCTGACACGCCGTGGACCTCTCTCGATTCGCTGCTCAACGAGCTCTTCAATGAGTTCGTCGTGCTTCTGCACTCAGGGTTGCTGACTCTGGAGCGGCAGTGGTCTTCTGCAATTCAGGTCACCAGCAGCCCGGTTTTGCGCCATCTTATGGTGTTGTTTTTGACCAGATTGGTAGGCCGGAATACCAGGCCTATAGTCCTGACGATTTCTGCCCAGGCCAATGAAGGCCGTTGCGCGATTCATTTCGACTGGAAACCCGCTGATGGCGCACAGCCCGCGCTATTAGACGCAAAGAGCACTCTCGCCAAAGAACTCGCCTACATTCAGGACCTGGTTTATTCCATCGGCGGCGAACTAGCTCTTACAGATGGGCATTCGGAAATCCTGCTGAAAGTCCCGGCGGCAACACATCTCGCCAGGCCGGAGTTGGTTGTCCACTAAAGCACGGTCTCTATCATTCTCCCATCACAGCGACCACCACTCGCTTTGAGCGCTGGCCGTCGAACTCGGCATAAAAGACCCGTTGCCATGTTCCTAACAACAATCTACCGTTCGTCACCGGAAGAATGACCTGGTGGTGTATGAGCAGGGCCTTCAGGTGTGAGTCGCCGTTGTCTTCTCCGGTTTGGTGGTGCAGGTACGCTTCATTGAATGGCGCAAGCTGCTCCAGCCATTTGTCAATGTCTTGAATCAGGCCTCGCTCATCGTCATTCACATAGACACCGGCTGTAATATGCATTGCGGAAACCAGAGCCATGCCATTGGTTACGCCGCTGGCATGCACAATCTTTTCTACCTGCGGCGTAATGTGGATATATTCGCGATGCTTTTTTGTGTTAAAGGTGAGATATTCCGTATGAAATTTCATGCTGAAACCTGCCTTTGAGCGAATCACGCCGAGCAATTTATTAAGACGGCCAAACTGCCAGCGAAGCCGCCCGGCGTTGCCGACGATGCATCAAAAATAGCATGGCCAAACGTCTACCTCGCATCTCTGCTGTGCCGTTCCCAGACAAACTCACGCTGCCTGCCTTGCGCGCTGCGGCGGCCAATTGCAAGGCTTGCGATCTGTGGAAGCTGGGCACGCAGACCGTGTTCGGTGAAGGCCGTGCAAATGCACGGGTCATGTTGGTGGGTGAGCAGCCGGGCGACAAAGAAGACTTGCAAGGTCGTCCATTTGTAGGGCCGGCAGGCGCTGTTTTGGATAAAGCCCTGGCCGCGGCCGGAATCGACCGAAACGACGTTTACGTAACCAACATCGTGAAACATTTCAAATGGGAGCCGCGAGGCAAACGTCGACTGCATAAGAAA
>JASLFF010000322.1 GCA_030150795.1 Terriglobales bacterium
ATGAGCGGTCCGTGGCTGTGCCTGCGGGCACGAACCTGATCAAACGCGGAACCCTGCCGGACCAGCTTGTCATCGTAAATTCAGGGAAAGTGGAGATTACACTTGACTGCGCACGCGAATCGATTTTGCTGGATTGTGCGACAGCAGGAAGGGTATTCGGCATGCGCGCTGTTGTTTCGGGGGAATTGCCAGAAGAGGACGTAACCTGCATGGAGAGCTGCAGTATTACGCTGATACCGCGAGACACATTTCTAAAAACGGTCCGTCAACACCCGGAAATGTACTTCGCAATTGCCAAGGTGCTCAGCTATGACCTGGTCATGGCGCAGCGTTTGCTTAAAACCTCATTACGCCGCCCCTTCAGAAAAACCATCGCGAAATCCCTGGGGTTGCCGAACTGAGTTCAAGACGAGCATGGCTGCGTCCACTGACCAGAGCTGCTTCTGGTCACGGACAAAGCTCTTTCTTTTGGGGTTAGTTGCCCGCTGAGGACCTGCGAAATTCATCACGGTCCCCCATTTTTCCATTCTAAAAAGGAAAACTCACGGTTCCGTCCAACCACGCCGCTCTTAAAAAGATTTTCTTTCATCGTGTGATCTGTATCACAGAACAGTGCTGCTGATCCTTGTAAAGTCGCCTTTGACTTTCAGGTAATGAAGAAGTGCGAGGGGCGCTCATGTCAGGAAAAGCGATCAAAAAGTTATTTGCGCTCGTATTCCTTGCGGTGGGACTGGCAACGGTCTGCTTCGCTGGGCCCAAAAAGCAAAACAATGACAAAGATCCCGGTGCAGCTGCGCAAAACACCAATGCTGATGCCAAACAAAAGGGAAAGAAAATAACCCTTTCGGAGCTTCAGCAGTCAACCGATCCATCGCAGTACGTGGGGGCTGACACGTGTAAAACCTGCCATGAGGACGTCGCCAAGGGCTATGACAGGGGCCCGCACTGGAAAACCACTCTCGCTAAGCATCAGGGACCGCAGTGGCAGGGCTGTGAGGCTTGCCACGGCCCCGGCAAGGAGCACGCTGAATCGGCGGATCCCAGCAAGATTATCCGCTTTCCCAGCTTGTCGGCTGAGGAAGCATCCAAACGCTGCCTGAGCTGCCATGAACTGGGCCAGGAGCACGCCAACTTCCTTCGCTCGGCGCACGTAAAGAACAACGTTGGCTGCAACGATTGCCACTCGATTCATACCCCCAAGATCCAGGCGCAGTTATTGAAGGCGGCACAGCCGCAGCTCTGCTACTCGTGCCACCTTGACGTTAAGCCTGATTTCTCCAAACCGTTTCACCACAAGGTCAATGAAGGATTGGTATCCTGCAGCAACTGCCACAACCCGCACGGCGGTTTCTTAACGCATCAATTACGCTCCACGGCTGCGCAAGACCAGCTCTGCTTCAATTGCCACACAGACAAAGCCGGGCCCTTCGCTTTTGAGCATGCTCCAGTCAAGACTGAAGGCTGCGTAGCTTGCCATTCGCCGCATGGGTCGTCCAATCCAAGGCTGCTGCGCCGCAGCAATATCAACCTGCTCTGCCTGGAATGCCACACGCTCACGGTTGATTCCGCCGCGCCGGCGATTCCGTCATTCCACAATCAGGCCCAGAAGTACCAGGCCTGCACCATGTGTCACACGGCAATTCACGGGTCGAATTCAGACCATTTCTTCTTTAAACCGTAAGCGAGGGGCAACGGCGATGAAGCATGACAACGAATTTCGCGAAATAAAAACGTGGGCCCTGATGGCGGTAATCACCCTTTGCCCACTGGCGCTGTGCGCGCAGGCCACAGACGACGGCAAAAGCAAACCAGCCGGCAAGGAGACACAAGGCAATCCAGCATCATTGAGCCTGCCTGTGGACTCTGCGCGCAAGGCCAGCGATCTTCCTCCGGCAATCGACACGGAAATGAATGAGGGCGAAAACTGGGACGGCTACGAAGCAAAACAGAGCGCGGAATTTGGTGGCCGCATCTCCAGCTTTACCGGCAGCCAAGCCATGTGGGACACCTTTGTAAACCTTGGCACCGGACCTCGGTTGCTCGAGTACACACTGGACTTGCACTCGCCCAGCCATACCGGCAAGCTATTTGATGACTTCAACTTCAGCAACTTCGGCTATGGAGGCGAGCCCCTCAATGTGAGCCGGTTGCGCTTCTCCAAGGGTGCGGCCTATACATTCAACGGCAGCTTCCGTCGTGACCAGAATATTTTTGACTACGATCTTTTCGCCAATCCCCTCAACCCGCCAACCTCAGTACCAAACATTCCCGTGCTGAATTCGCCTCACGAATTTCTGCTTACCCGCCGGATGAGTGATGCGAACCTGGGTATCTTTCCCGTTGGAAAAATTCGCTTCCAGCTAGGTTGGTCTCGGGTGGTCAATGAAGGAACAAGCTTTTCCACGATCCACCTGGGAACGGAGTCGCAGCTCCTTCAGCCAACACTCAACACAACTGACAACTACAAGTTTGGCGTATCTTTCCGATTCATTCCCAGAACCGCTATCAACTTTGACCAGTTCTTTTCTCACTTCAAGGGCGATACAAGCGCCGGCCTGGCTACCACTCCATTTACGCTTGCGGGAGGCATTCCAGTAGATCTCGGTTTGCCGTTCAATACTGTTGCAGGACAGCCCTGCGCCGCGCCTCTGCTTGCAAGCGGACTCGCCAATCCAGGCTGCAATGGCACACTCGGTTACTCGCGCGTAGGAAAACTCCGCAATAACTATCCAACCGAGCAGCTAAGCTTTCAAAGCAATTATTTTAAGCGTATCGACATGTCCGGGCGCTTCAGCTATTCCAGCGCAGATGCAAATAACCCTTCATTCGCAGAAATTTTCAATGGTCTTATCACTCGAAGCCGCCAGAGATTTACCGATATGACAGGATCTTCCACCGCGCAGCGCATTTCCACTAGCGCTGATTTTGGAGTTACATTCCGGGTGACGGACAGACTCCATGTAATCGATGCATTCCGGTTTGACAATTTCCGCATTCCCACGGGCTGGAACTACGTAACCAACAGTTTGTTTGGAGCTACGCTCCTTTCCAATGGGAACGTTTTCACTCCGGCAACCTGTCCGCCACCCTTTACGGCGGCCACTTGTCCGCAGCACAATGCAAGCTCGGGGGCAGATGTGGTGACTGATGTCCTGAACCAGTTCCTGAAACAGGCCAGCACCATTAATACATTTGAGGTTGAATATCAGTTCACGCCGCGCGTTAGCGCTTATGTAGGCTATCGCTTTGAGCGCCGCGATATCACTGACAACGATTCAGATCTGCAAATCCAAACGTTCTTCCCGGGCCCCACTGCCGCTCTGGCGAACCGGGGCGCCTGCGTGGGACTGCCGCGCGCGGCTGATGGCACGTGCACCGTCGCGGTTCCGGACAGCGGAGATGTCTCTGTCCGAATCAATGCCCATTCTGCCATCTTTGGCTTTTCTGCGCGGCCCAGCAATAAGCTCCGTTTCAGCTTCGACAGCGAACAATATTATGCGGACAATACATTTACCCGCATCAGCCCGCGTCACCTGCAGCGCTATAAAGGCCGGGTCAATTACAAGCCTACTCAATGGTGGAACCTTGGGACAGCGATTAACATCCGGGAAAACCGGAACAACACCGCTGACATCGGCAACCTGCAACACAATCGCAGCTATGCTTTCAACAGCGTGATTGCGCCCGCAGAGGCAAAATGGGGACTGGATCTCTCCTACGATTACAATGACATTTTTTCCCAAACCAACATTTGCTTTGTGGCCACGCCTGTTCCCGTAGGATCGCTGAGTTGTGGCACGCCATTTCTTTCGGGGATTTCGGTATACAGCGAAACCGCCCACGTTGGAGCAGGATCGGTCTACCTAAAACCGGTTAAGCGAGTGACTGCCGCCGTGGGATATACCGTGACCAGCAGCAACGGCAACACGCTGATTTTGAATCCGATTGCGCCCACCGGGCCGCTGGCGTTCAATTATCACCTTCCCTCCGGGTCCCTGGCAGTCCAACTGGCAAAAAACCTGGCTTTCAAAGGCGGGTGGAATTACTACGATTACAATGAAAAGTCCGCCCCCGGACCTACACTGCCACGCGATTTCCGGGGGAACACATTTACACTGGCACTGCGCTACTCGATGTAGTAAAAGTTGTCCACCTTATGGAGGAACGGATGAAGACTTTACTGAGCATGTTGCTTCTGTTTGGGCTCATGGTGATCGCGCGTCCGGCCATGGCTGATGACGCAGAGGCCCTGTACAAATCGAAATGCCAGGTCTGCCATGGAGCGGACGGCAAAGGATCGCCCGCAGGCCAGAAACTCGGCGCCCGCGATTTTCATTCGCCCGAAGTGGCCAAGGAAAGCGATGCCGAGCTGCTCAAGATCACCAAAGAAGGCAAAGGCAAGATGCCGAAATTCGATGGCAAATTGACCGATGATCAGATCAAGGCCTTGATCAAATACATCCGCAGCATGAAGTAAGAGAGCTGTTACACGCTCGGAGGCAGTATGCCCACGTTTCTGATACTGGCTGTCCTGGTAATAGCGATCTTTCTGGCCGCTTTAATTGCCCTGCGTCCCGGCTTGACCATTGTGCGCGGCGGGAAGATTCTGGCGTTTCTGGCGTTCTTCATCTTCCCCGTTTTTGCCGGCTTGTTAGGGCTTGAGAACCACATGGAACGGGCGAAGCAAACGTCCTTCTGCCTGAGCTGCCACATCATGGGCCAGTACGGCCAAAGCTTGTATGTGGATGACGCGTCGTATATTCCAGCGGCCCATTTCCAGAATGGACGTGTGCCGCGCGACCAGGCCTGCTACACCTGCCACACTGATTATTCCATGTTTGGAGGCTTCAAAGCCAAGTTCCGCGGGTTGCACCACATTTATGCACAGTATGTCACCGGGCCGCAGCAGCCCGTGAAACTTTATCACCCGTATAACAATCGCGAATGCCTCCACTGCCATGAAGGATCGCGCAGCTTTGAGCAGGGCGTTATCCATACCGCCGACCCGCAGACAATGGCCGATATCAAAAGCAACAAGCTTTCCTGCCTGACCTCCGGGTGCCACGATACCATCCATAACGTGAAGCAACTGGACCACGTGAAATATTGGAAGCCGGTGCAATGATGCTGACTCAACCCAACCCCATCAACGCCAGATTGCGCCTCGCTGGAAGTCTCATCGCTTTAGGATTGCTAGTGCAGGCGCTCAGTCTTCTTTGGAACCATCCGCTGTCTTTCATTGCCTTCATCACGCTGGGAGGGCTTCTTGTGGCAGGCGGCATCGTGCTGTACTTGTTTACCTTGGTGAATATCCCCCCTGCCGGAACTGAGGAAATTGACGGCGACGCCAAAGCTCGGACGCAACAGACCTGATTCCAGGCTTGCGGACAAGGAACTTAGCCCGCTCCACTGTGATGACGATTGCGAGTTTCGTGAAATCTGCGGCGGGTCAAGAGAGCGCGCTTACGCGCTCAGTGCGGATATTTTTGCCGAAGATCCGAGTTGTGTCTATATCCCCAGGGCCAAGCGAAGAGGAACCCGGATTTGCAATGCATCTAGGCCGACCTGCCAGTAATCGAGTACGGACACGGGGCAGTCGCGATTCGGAACGCATGGCTCCTACCAAGAAGACCTAAGGACGAAAAACTGTCGCGGGTTATTTGTGCAACAGTGAACTCAAAAGATCACGAAGAGCAAGTGGGCCTTGTCCCTTGTAGAGGCACGCATCCACAAACGGGAAACTCTCATTCCCACGCAATGTTCCGCTGTACATTACAACTAATATTCCAGCAGCAGATCTCTTTATCTGGCGCGCCAGGTCCGTACCATTCATTCCGGGCATGACATTATCAACAACGACGACATCCACGGGCCGCACTTGAAGCAATTCCAGCGCTGCCTCACCGCAGCTCGCCGTAAAAACTTGATACCCGCCCGCTTGCAGAATACTTTGGTTGATCTCGAGTATCTCTTGCGAGTCATCAACACACAAGATGCTTGGCTGGGTCTGTCCCGGCTTGGATATCGTCGTCGGAGCAATTGCGCACACAGTCATCTCCTTATACCGCGAGCAGTTCCAATGCTTCAGGCTGAAGAATAGTCACTGACGCGCCCTTGATACTGATCAATTTCTCTTGCTGGAACTGGTGCAGAACGCGGCTCACCGTTTCCCGCGAAGTATTGGTCATGCTGGCGATTTCTTCCTGGGTGATGGCCACAATAAAACGACGTTCATTGCCGGCCGTGGCGCGGCGATCGTCAAGCCACTCCAGTAACAATGATGCGAGCCTGCCGGCAACGGTGTTTGGAAGCGCCAGCCGGCAAACATTGTTCAGGACAGCACGGTAGTCGCGTAACAGGCAAGCCGTGACCTCGGCGGCAGCTTCCGGAAACGATTGGAGGAAGTGCATGAAGTCACTCACACGAATAAGTTTGAAATGGCATAATTCCATGGCTTCAGCGGAAGTCTCATGAGGCTTACCGGTCATCGCAGCGCTAAGTCCCAATATCTCGCCAGCTCCGGCGAAATGCAGAATCGCTGTCTTACCTTCGCGAGAGCTGACCGAGAGTTTGACTCGGCCCGAACAAATTACCAACACGTGCTTCGGAGTTTCACCTTCCAGAAATAGTGATTCGCCACGCGAACGGGTGACCTCAGGTGCGATGGACAGAAACCGCGCCAAAGCTTGGCCCTTCAGGCTGCAAAATGGTATGTTGCCGCCAAACCGCCCGATAGAACTGTTGGCCGTCCCGAGTGTGCTTACCGCAAGAGCTCCCATATTTCCCTCTCCTCGCGTTTCCGACCTCTCGTCTTTGATCCGTACGCTGTAAGGAAAAGCAAGCCGGCAACCATTTAACGGCATTGAAAAGATGGGAGTTAAACGGACTGCCCATTCTCTCTATGCGCTACCACACGCACATCTGCGCTATATGACGCACTCTCAAGCTCAAATGCCGTTAAAATCAGTTAACCCTTCGGCAATCTCAGGTGGCTTAAGCTTACCGACGCATCGAAAGGCGGCAATGGCGGACGCTCGAAATCCTATTTCGCTAGTCATCATTGATGACAATCTGCGCAGCCTGGAATTTATTTCCACTGCACTTGCCGGCGATGGAGTGCAGATTTTCACCGCTGCGGGTCCTGAAGAAGGCTTGGACCTGGTTTACACGCACCGTCCTCAAGTCGTAATGACGGACCTGGTTATGCCGCAGATGACTGGACTCGAGGTCCTGGAACGCGTCACTGAATTTGATCCGGCGATTGACGTAATTCTGATGACTGCGCATTACACGACCGAGACGGCCGTGGAAGCGATCCGCAAGGGCGCTGCGGATTATCTCAACAAGCCCATTTCACTGGCTACGCTCCGTGACCGCGTAGGCCGAATCATTAACGCCGCCCTGCAACGGCAGCAAGTTAGAAACGCTGAAGACCGGGTAATGGAGACCGCCCAGTTCGAAGGCATCGTGGGACGGAGCCCGCAAATGTGGGAAATGTTTTCCCGCATTCAGCGTGTGGCGCCGCATTACCGCTCTGTACTGATCAGCGGCCAAACCGGCACAGGAAAGGAACTGGTGGCGCAGGCTTTGCATCGGCTCAGCAGGGTGAA
>JASLFF010000414.1 GCA_030150795.1 Terriglobales bacterium
TAAACACAGGTATTTAGGGCGGCTAAGGCCTGTTCCATTTTGGGACATTTTCGGAATTACCAAAGTGTCCGCCACCATGCCCAATTTTCATTGACCCCGGATGCGGGCAGGGTTAGAGTTTGCGTGTAACACCGAGAGCAACGAATGTCTAATACCATGTTCGCAGTCTGGATCGGACTATCAGCAGGCATTCTCCTCCTGTTTCTGTATGCAGCGTTTTTAAACGTGCGGCGGAGACAGGCGCCGAGTGTGGAACTGGGCGATCTTATGAATTCGTTTCTGCCGGTGGATGTGGCAGTCCTTTCCAATGTTGTTAGCCCAGCGCAGCAACGCTATTTGCAAGAGACTTTTGGACGCGAGGAACTGCTGAGGCTCTATGGCGAACAGGTTGGCTTGACCATGGAATGCCTGCGCCGCATGTCACACAACGCCGCTCTGCTGCAACAGGTTGGCTACGCGCAGGTGAATAGCGGCAATCAGTTGATCGCCTCGTTGGCACAGGAAATGGTGGATGCCGGAGTCCACGTGCGCCTCTATACTTTTATGGCCTTGATTGTTCTGCAGGTGCGGTCCGCGCTGCAATGGTTGCCCATGTTTTCAGCCGCTAACACCGGCGACGTTCGGAGCATTGTTGCCTCAAGTCTGCTGCCGGCCTATGCCCTGCTCAAAGACAAAGCCGACCATCTGACCTGCCTGAAGTTTTCCAGCCTGCATGAATCGTTAGCGCAGAGCCTGTAAGAACTTCATATTTCTTGCAGAAAATTTTGCTGCGAAGGATCAGTCTTTGCCCTGGGACATGAAGTCCTTCAGCGAATCTTCCCATTTCCTGGCTTCTTGCAGAGCGTCGGCTGAGAGCGCGGGAGATGCGGTGGCGGTTTGAGCCTTGGGCGCGTTCCAAAAACAATAAAGCCAGATGATGCAAGCGATGTCGTAGGCGATCACCGACAAGCGGCTGAGCAAGGCGTTTTTGCTTGGGGTATGTGACCAGATTGCGACTTCGGCCAGCGCTGTGGAAACATCGAGCCCAAATCCTGCTGCAACGCCGAATTCCCTTTTCTCCCATCGTCTTCCCATCACAACCATTAGCGAGACAAAGAAAATGAGGATTGCGGCACGCAGCAACTCGCCAGCACGGGCCGCCAGTAGTAGAAGTCTCTTGTGGTTGCCGTAAATCGCTATCAGAACCACCACGATGTTCACCAGAATTGCGGCCATCGGGAATAGATAGCGGAAAAATCGAACCTTGTAAAAACCGGGAAAGAGGCGACTCACGAACAATTCGTATGCTGCCAACAAAGAGAACAGAACTACAACAATATCGGAAATCCAATACACATAACGGTAAACCAGGGAAGGAGCACCCGAAGCCGCGAGTCGTGTCAGGCCCACAATCTCCGCACCAACCACATATAGGCAAAAAAGCGGAAATTGCCTTTGTTGATTACGGTAAAGCAGAACACAGGCAAGCAACGCGAGGCTTGGCAACGCGAACCAGTCGATAACGAAATAAACCCACTGATGCATACTCAGGGGCCAGCCTAAACCAGCGGCACCTAAAGCACCAAGCCAATTTCATGTTGCATGCGCGGTTCAAATAACAAACGATTTCAGAGAATGACCGCGACGGGCGGTTCCGCCGGAGTTCCAGGGCCGGAAAAAGTGATCTGCCCGTAAATCCCAGCAACCAAGAGCCCCGCGAATAACAACATACGGATTGCGATCTTCATGATTAATTTCCTCCAATATTTGCCTTCTTCAGAATTTTTGCCCCGAAAGTTGCGAATAGACTACATGAAAACGCCAAACGCGCTACAACAATTAATGCTTCATGCTGTTTTTGCGAATTCACCTATACTTAACATAGGCCAATGCAATGAATTTCACACCTGTGGTTGATTTTAGACAAGCGTCCCGCTGCAAATAATTCAAATTCAGGAACTTACAGCAAATCATCGCAAGTTGTTCTGCGACATTTCCGGATCAAGGTGGGTTAACACAACAATTGTTCCGTTCGGAACGTTCATTAAAAAAATTACATCTTTGGATGTCACAAAGGCATTTCGTCCCACTTTTTTGACCGTTTCAGAGCACATGATTCGCCTGAACGGAACCGGCAATTTACCGCTATTTCTTAGTTTCCGCTCTCCAGTTGTGGGTGCTTGCGATGAAAGTCCGTCGCATCCTGGTAAGCTTTGGCGAGCGTCAGCATTTTAGCTTCACCATAAAGTTGGCCAAGGAATGTGAGGCTTAAGGGAGTCCCCGGGCCGCCACCTTCCACTTCGCCATTTTCGCGCACACGCGCTTTGGGCGCGTCGTCACCACGAAAGCCATTCGGCAGGATGAGTGCCGGATGTCCCGTCAGATTTGTAATCAGCAGTTGCGTGCTGAACGTTGGCGCGACGATCACGTCCACTTGCTCGAACACTTTTGCTGCCAGTTCCATCGCCGTGGTGCGGGCACGGTTGGCCTGGATATACTCCACCGCTGGAATGAAGCGCGCAGCGCGAAAAGTATTGGGCCAATCGTCTTTCGTCTGCTGGGTAAGCAGCTTGTCGCGGCCGCTGCGCGTGAGGTCGTCAAATGCGGCCGCGGCCTCCGCCAGCAAAATGCTGCGCATGGCCCCGTAAGGATATTTTGGGAACTCAACGGGGATGAGGTTCACGCCCATGGAGCGCAGCTTTGCCAGCGCGGCATCATCAAATTTACGGTCATATTGGCGACGAGCCAGGGCCTCTTCCCGATTGGCCTTTTCTTCTGCCTGCTTTTTCTTTTCATCTTCACTGAGTTCTTTTTCTTCTTTTGCGGGCGCGGTCTGTTGCGGCGGGGGTTGCTGTTCGAAGTCGGATTTAAGATAACCAACGCGCAGCTTGCGCCAGTCGAGGCCGGCGTCCCAGTTGAAAGCTGCGTTATGTACGGTGCGATCATGGCCGTCAGGCCCGTGGATCGCGCTCAGCACAATTGCCGTATCTTCCACTGCGCGGCAGATCGGGCCTAGTTTGTCCATGGTCCAGGAAAGCGCCATTGCGCCGGTGCGCGGAACAAACCCAAATGTCGGACGCAAGCCAGTGGTTCCGCAACGGGTTGAAGGAGAGGAAATCGATCCCAGGGTTTCCGAACCGATGGCGAAAGCCACGCAACCGGCGGCGGTGGCTGAGGCTGATCCTGCCGACGATCCACTCGACCCTTGTTTGGTGTTCCAGGGATTGCGCGTCATTCCGCCGAACCATTTGTCTCCCTGCGCCAGCGCGCCCAAAGTGAGTTTGGCCACAAGAACAGCGCCTGCAGCGTCAAGACGCTTGACCACGGTGGCGTCTTCATCAAGCTTTTGGTCTTCAAACCCGCCCGCGCCCCACGTGGTGCGATATCCCTTTACGGCGAGCAGGTCTTTTGCGCCCCACGGCAAGCCATGCAGCGGGCCACGGTACTTCCCTGCTGCAATTTCACGGTCGGCGTCTTTGGCCTGCGCCAGCGCGCGCTCTTCGGTTAAGGTAATCACGAACTTCAGGGTTGGGTCATAACGCTTGAGCCGCGCGATATACATTTCCGTGAGCGCCACGGAAGATACTTTTTTGCTGCGTACCAACTCCGCCAGTTGACGCACGGAATAAAACGCTACGTCTTCCAGATTCTTAGGCGCGGCCCCGGCTACCGTGGGCGCAGCGGAAATCTTTATAGGACGCCGTTCCGTCTCAAACTTCATCCCCGGAAGCACCGGATCAAAGATCACCGCCGGAGCAACTTCATTTTTGATGTGCAGAGCGTAGATGGCGTCAAAACCCTCGGTATAACTGTTGAGGTCTTCCAGCATCAT
>JASLFF010000415.1 GCA_030150795.1 Terriglobales bacterium
ACAGAAGTCGTGGGCTGCTGGCCGGAAAACTCCCCTGTCCTTTATGAATCCATCAAAGCCGGGCGTATTCTCGACGTTGCTGAACAGCCTACTCTTTCTGAAAGCACAGCCGGCGGCCTTGAGCCTGGCTCCATGACCTTGGAAATTTGCTCCTCCGTAATCGACACGTCTGTACTCGTTTCGGAAAAAGAGATTCTCGATGCCATGCGGAAGGTCCGCGCCCTTAAGGGATGGATCATTGAAGGTGCGGCCGCAGTGGCGGTGGCGTCTTTCCTGAAGAACGCGGAACGTTATCGAGGAAAGCGAGTCGCAGTCATCATTTGCGGCGGCAATGTCTCAGAAAAGGTCTTGTCCGCTCTGGGATAAGCCTCTTTGCCTCCTCAGGACTTGCTTCCCGTCAGTTTGTGACGGTAAAAGACTTTGGCAGCAGCAGAAATCTCTCGGTCGTGATCTTGCAGCCCGGAAACATCTTCTTTAACTTCCTTTTGGATATCCACGTTACGTCGTATTGATACGGCTTCCCCAATAACCATCCATTCAATGTGAAATAACGCAGAAAACGTGGAGTCAACCATGAAGTCGGAAGCCAATGAAGGAATGGCGCTGTCAGGTGCGGATCGATTGGGAAAAGACGCGACGGCGTTTGGCAGTAAATCCGTTTCCCCACCCGCATCATCTCGCTGGCAAATTTAAACTGGTTTTCTTCACTCCCAACGTGCTCGATAGCCGAATTTGAAAAGGCCAGATCAAAAGACTTGTCAGGAAAGGGTACGTCACACGCAGACGCCTGGACATAGTTGAAGCCGCCAGTGCCGTGCGGGGGCAGAATATTCAGAATCGTGACGCCTGTGGACCGTCCAAGCATCTCCCATGTATTACGCCCGCCGCCAAAATCCAGGATTGTCTTGCATGATGCGTAGTCGGAGATGAAATTCTTGAATCGTTTCTTTTGAAAATATATCCGGATAGGTTTCTGGAAATCAATTGGATCCATAAAGGCATAGGTATTGTAAAAGAATTTCCGCCTTTCACGTTGCGCCGGGAGCCTTTAGGATAAAGAGCAGCACCACACCAACATTTCTCTACCTGATGAAAATTGCCATTGACGTACACAGTTTGGGCACCCAGTCCGGAGGCAATGAAACATATTGCCGCCAACTTCTCCGCGGGCTTGCGCAGTCGGCAGACCGCAACCAGTATGAACTTCTCTATGCGCATTCGGACGCACTCAGCCTGGAATGCGTAGGCGATCCTCCTTTTCACTTTATTCCAATCCCTAAAAATCCATTTGTAAGGATTTGCGCCGTTCTTCCCCGACTGCTGGCCAGAATCAAGCCTGACGTTTTCCACGCTCAGTACGTGCTCCCGCCATTCATGAAAAGCAAAACCGTATTATCAATCCACGATCTTGCGCACGAGCATTATCCCGAGTTCTTTCACCCGCTGGAAGCTCGGCGTATGAACCTTCTGGTGCCCTGGTCGGCAAAACGCGCCAGCCACATCATGACCATCTCAGAGTTTTCTGCCGCTGATATTGCCCGCCGATTTGATCTTCCTCGCGAAAAGATCACCGTAGCTCACCTCGCCGCCTCCCCGGATTTTCATCCCAGAGACAAGGAAGAAAGCCGGGAACATCTGGTCAGAAAATTTGGCCTCACCTCTCCTTTTATCTTGTACGTGGGAAGAATTCAGGCGCGTAAAAATCTCTCCCGTTTGGTTGAAGCCTATGCGCGACTGCGCAAACAAGGGTTGGACGCAAAACTGGTGCTGGTAGGCAAAAAGGACTGGCAGGCCGGCCAATTGCTGGAAAAGATCAAAGAACTTGGTGTGCAGGATTGCGTTATTTTTCCCGGGTTTGTGCCCTTTGATGATCTGCCGGTCTTCTATAACGCCGCTGAGGTCTTTGTTTTCCCGTCATTCTTTGAGGGTTTTGGATTGCCCGTGGTGGAGAGCATGGCCAGCGGTCTTCCGACGATTACTTCTTTCGGGTCGTCACTGGAAGAAGTAGCCGGTGATGGCGCGCTTCTGATTGATCCGCGCGATACCGGTTCGATAACCGAAGCGCTGGGCAAAGTTCTTGGCGATCCTGGCCTGCAGAAAGATTTAGCCGCGCGCGGCTTGGAAAGAAGTAAGTATTTCACGGCTGGAAATCTGGCTGAAAAAGCGCTGGCCGTGTACCACTCTCTTGCTGGAAGTTAGGCGGGAATAAGGCTTGCGCTTTGTGCCCGGCGGGCCAGATAGGTTTCCAGACCCTCTTTCCAATGGGTAAAAACATTCAGAGATCTGCTCTTTAACGCCTTGTTCTCAAGAACCGAGCATTTCGGTCGTGCCACCTTCACCGGAAACTCTCCCGGCCGCGCCGGTTCCAGACGAACATTGGTCTTGGTTATGGCAAAAATAGCAGCGGCAAATTCAAACCATGAGCAACTGCCTTCTGCCGTGGCATGATAAAGCCCGTAATCTGACGACTGGCTCAGCCGCACCAGTTGCTGCGCAATCTGCGCGGTAGGAGTGGGAGTAACAAACTCGTCATCCACCACTCTCAGTTCCTTGCGTTCCGTTGAGAGCTTGAGCATCAATTCCACAAAGTTCAACCCGCCTTTGGCCCGGCATGGATTCTCTCCGTAAATAGCGGAGGTACGCACAATAAAATGGCGCGGGTTGGCGGAGCGCACAAACAGTTCTCCCGACAGTTTAGTGTTGCCGTATACATTCAATGGAGCTGCCACATCCTCTTCAGTGTAAGGAGCATTCTTGCGGCCATCGAACACGTAATCTGTGCTGATGTGCATCAGCGTGGCGCCTATTTCCTGTGTTGTGTGTGCGAGATTGCGCGCCCCAATTCCATTCACGGCAAAAGCGTGAGCAGGATCAGCTTCACATTTTTCAACATGATGGAAAGCTGACGTGTTCACCACCAACTCAGGCCGCAGAGCGCCGAGCGACTCACGGACTGATGCCGCTGATGAAACCTCGATTTCCTGATGTGTGAGACTCGTAACCGCATGACCCTCATGGGAAAACGCTGAACTCACGTCCCGGCCCAATTGCCCATTTCCACCGATTACTGCAACCTTCATTGCGTGGCCCCGACTGGACTGGTCACCAGTTTTGATTTGTCGTCGCGCTCAAGCCCCTTGAAGACCTGAATGTTGTAATAGTTGGGATTGTCCCAGTCCTTGCACTTTGACATGTTCTCAATCAGGTTGCGGACAATGGTTTTGACACTGTGATGAGGATGGAAGCTGAGGATGTTCTTCGCCCGCTCAATCGCCACCTTGTAATTACGAATGTCCTGAATGTGCGCGATATCCAGTGCAGGACTGCTTCCT
>JASLFF010000431.1 GCA_030150795.1 Terriglobales bacterium
TGGTTCTTGGTTTTCCGATCCTCCTTTGTGATCCTTCGTTTCCTTAGTGGCTTTTTCCGATCAGCGTCATCAGTGTTGATCAGTGGTAAGGTTTTGTTTTTCCGCGCCGCGCCGCAATCCCCACAGCACCAGCACGGCCGATCCCACAATCGCCAGCCCCACCGACATAAAGACCGCTGTAATAGATGTCTCTTGCCACGCCATGGCATGATGTCCCGCGCTGGTAATCGGAGAAAGCGCCGCGATTCCCCAGGCCGCTCCCAGCGCTGTCGCCACCCAGTTTACGTAGGCTCCATACAGCGCAGTCCAGTAAGCTGCGGCTTTGAGTTTTGCACTGAGGCGCACTTCCGCCCACACCGCGCCAAGCGCAATAAGAAAAGTCCCATTCATCACGCCCTCCAGATGCGCCGCCAGCCCCATCCGAGGGTTGGCAAACTTCGTCTCCACAAAGCCCGTCAGCAGTCCCAGCAAAAACAGGAACATGCCGTGCCAGATCAATCTGCGCCTGCTGTCATCCATGGTGGTGGCTCCAATTCTGTGCGTGCGGAAAGGTGGGAGGATTGTATACCGCTGCGTCGTGAGTAGTTAGTCAGGGCGGAAATGCTTTCGTGCAGACACGACGCGCGAAAGCCCTGTCGGGCTTCCGTACCGCGCCGTCTCTGCACAAAAACAAAGAGACCGCCGGGTGTCGAGATTTCTACTCTCCTCTAAAACAAGGTCCCTTACGAAATTGTGGGTGCCCCATCCTTTGCGTCCCGTAAGCGCGGCGGGAATCACAAGTTCAGCATGCAGACGCAAAGGGTGGGTTAGATTACCCCTCAAATCTTTTTCGGTCATTCCTCGCCCAGAACATAATGTCAATAACTGTGCTATCACCGTTATCCGGGAGATTTCGACCAAGGCTCTACGCCATACGGAGCCAAGGAACGCCATTCTCTGGTAACAACTACAAGCGTTGTAATGAAGGTCTCCGGCTCCATGCCACCTGCATAGTCATTGGGTATACGGAATTCCAAACTCGCTTGATCAACATTTTGTAAACCCACCCTTTGCGTCCGCAATGAAATCTTGTGGCACATTAAATTCGTGGGACGCAAAGGATGGGGCACCCAGGGTGTAGTGGGAATCAAGAAGGGGGTGCTTTACTTTAGCGATTGATGGCTCTGTGCAAGAATAAACTGTGTCGCCGCCCAAGCTCACTTGTATGCGAGTTCTTGTTCTTCCAGCCAGTCGCGGGCGATTTGTTCGATCGCTTCCTGGCGATAGCGATACCAGGCATCCAACAGTCCGAGCCGTTCAACGGCGCCGCGGAAGTGGCGAAAAGCTCCGGAGCCGTGAATAGCGCTGATCAGAACTTTGCGGGCACGCTCATTTTGCTCTTGCGAGAAACGCTCCATGATGGCCCACTCATGGACTTCAAAGCGGTCCGGCAAGGTCAGGAAGCGGCCACTCTCCAGGGCCTCGCGTATCTTGGGAATCGCGTCGCGCTGCCACTGCGGAAGGTCCTCGTCGGCGGCTTCTTCTTCCACCAAAGCAATTTCGTCTTCGCTCACCTGAACAATTTCCCCGGTTTCCGGGTTGAGATAGGCTGCGCCTTCATTGCTCTGGGATTCGATGGCATCGACGATATCGCGCAGAGAAAGGATAATTGCCATGGATCACCTTTCTAAATTGAAGCCAAATCGCTGGAATTATAAGACGAATCAAGCCGACTTTCCGCCCGGAATACCATGAAATTGACGAGTTTTCACCCAGCTTTTGGCCCAAGCAGGATTGCCGATGGGACTGGTCTCACGGTTGGCCTGAGTATTGTCATAATTCTCAATTTATTCGCCTGAGGAAATCCGCTAGGATACGACAGCCCTCAGGGGTGTGAGCAGTAGAAGATCTTTGAAAATAAAGAATTTAGCAATCAGCAGTCAGCATTCAGCCAATGCAAAACCTCTGCCGGAAACGATGATGCAGCATGGGGTGGAATGGGGTAAGTCAGATGTCAAGCCTGGGGTGAAAATGGGGTGACCTGGGGTGTGAATGGGGTGAAATAGGGGGAGGGGTACCCCCCTGAATCTCCAACATCGCAAGTCATCGCCGAAATCGGAAAAAACAAACCCTTACCGCTGATCAACAGTGATGACACTGATCCGGAAAGAAGCTAAGAGCTAAAGGCTAAGAGCTAAAGGCTAAGAGCTAAAGGCTAAGAGCTAAAGGCTAAAAGCCAACAGCCAGCGGCTAGAAGCTACTTCTCGTCCTACTCCGGCGCTCTTGTCGGATTCACCGACTGAGCCATATACCGGCTGCCTTCAAACGTCGCGCGAACCAGGACATCGCGACCAATGCCGAGCTCATTTCTGTTTGAAACAGCCGACGGAGCAAAGTGGATCTCATAATTCTTGTCGTCAGTGGAGTTCTGCACCGCGATGAGGCCGCGATGGAGATCAAGAAACGTGACCTTGCCGGCAAAAGTAAAGGTCGATCCGGGCACGGCAATGATGCTGACTTCGCGCGCCAGGCCGCGGTTGGGGCTGGACGCGGCAAAGCGCACATGCACCAGAGTTCCGGGCTTTACGTCCTTAAACGCCGCTGGGGTCTGGCCGCTGCTGATGCGGGTTTCCTGGTCAACGGCAAAGCGCACCGGCACGGAATTGAGCGAGTCACGCAGCGTAAGCTCGTTGTGCTTGGGATCAATGGCGATGATCTGGCCGTCGGCGTCGGCAGGCAGCTCAGCCACTCCAACGCGTATGTTGCGGGCAAAAATATCGTGCTTGTTGTTGTCGAGCTGGGTATCCACGTAAACGCGCTCGCCTTTTTTGATGGCAAGCTGCGTGGTTTCCCTGCCGTTGTGGAAGATGTGCGTACGCTCGTCAAAGTTGACGGTCCAGTGGCCACCGCCAAAAACGTGCACCGTCATTTTGTTGCGTAGGCGATCAACACCGGTAATGGTGCCGCCGACCATGGTTGTAGTGGTGCGCGGCATGGGCGCGGGATCAAGAATGGGATCGTGCCCATCTGTTGTCAGCGCGCCGGACGTGGCGGAGCTATCAAGAATGTCAGTCTTGGGCTGCGCCTGGGGAATAGGAGTCGGCGTAGCAGCGGACGCAGGCGTACCGGTGCTGGTATCGGATTTTTTTTCGCCAGCTGCTTTTTGGTCGGCAGCTTTTTGTTCAGCGGTCTTTGGGACAGTCGAATTTTGGTCGGTGCTCGTACTCTTCTGGTCGGTGGCCGCAGGCTGGGCAGGATTCTGCTGGATTTGTGGCTGGCTGGTCGGCTGGTCCGACGATTTCGGCTGATCGACCGCGGGCGGCTGAGCTGGAGCAGTCGTGGCCGGTTGCGCTGGCGCTGTGTTCGGCACGGCCGTTTGCGGCACTCCGGAGCCGGCCTT
>JASLFF010000539.1 GCA_030150795.1 Terriglobales bacterium
CAGTTTGGCATCGGCGTAGGCCTGGATCTGCTTGTACTTACCCGGGTAGCTCCAGTCGGTGCTTAAGGCGAGTTGGAAACTCAAAGGAAGCGCCCATAGGTAATCATGCGCGCGCATGGCCCCGGACGGCTTAGGCCGCCCTCCGATTAGAGGGCGATAAACCTATCGTTGCGACAGGAGTTCATCATTGGTCTGATGCCAGGTTTTGTCGGGATTGTATTCCACCATTTCTTTCGCGATTTTGAGCGAGTCGGGGCCTAAGTCCTTTTCGTAAACGATACCTTCATAACTGACTAGAAAGGTCTTGACTCCTGAAACTTTGTACTCGGCCGGCACCGCAACCAGCGCATAGCCCCCAATCATCACGCCATTGATCACGTAGTGGAGTGGACCTCCCGGAGCATGCGGGCCTTGCCCCTTCAGGATTTTGAAATAATATCCGTGAAAGGGTTCGGTCTTATTCGAGTAACCTTCTTCAAGGGCACGCGCCAAGCCCTCACTGATGGGACCTCCCGGTGTGCCATCCTGATTTTTCCAGAACAATCCATCTTGCTTGCCGGGAGTGCTGATGATTTTCTGCGCGTATTGAGGAACATCGGAACCGTCATGAGTCGTGGAAGCATATTCCTTCTGCGCTTCAACATATCCGCGGCAGACCTCGATGGCATCCAGTTCATTGGATCCGATGCGCCGGAACAGAATCTCATCGCGCCCCGCCTTTGTGTCGAAAGACCACTTGCCTTGTTTCTTGACGATGGGAATGGGCATTGGCCACTCTTCTTCACCAACCAGAAGACTGGCTTCATTTTTGTCGATGGCCACAGAATGCTTCTGACGTGCTTTTTCAGCAAACTGATGGGCAATGGTCATGTCGTGCACAGAGTCAGAAGATGCAATGAAGTCCTTACCTTCCGGGCCAAATATCTGCAGCAATGACGGTACGTCATAAACCTCTGCAGCGGTGATCAGCGCTTCAGCCGCAAGCTCCGGAGTGGCGAATGTCTTCTGCTGTTCCGGCTTTGAAGAAGATGCTCCCTCTGGCGCGTTCTGTGCCCAAACGGGTGAAGAACATAACAATACAATCACCACGAGAAGGATCGTGCCCGCATAAATTTTCGATGGCTGTGAACTCATAAGTCGCTCCTTGTTTTGGTGAAACTGTCCGCAAGACTTATCTGCGCCTTCCGCCGCCTCGACTTCCACCCGCGCGACCTCCACCCCCTCTGCCCATGCTGGAAGAGCCCCGAGCACTGCTGGCACTAGCAGAGCTCCGGCTGGAACCGCCGCCGGAGAATGCGCTGCTACTTCTGGAGCCTGAGCCGCCGCTCGAAACCTGGCGATTGCCAATCCGGTCACCACCTCCGCCGCCTGCTCCACGGTTCAGGCCTTGTCCGCCTGCATTCGCGCCGTTGCCTCCACTCCTGAACTGGCTTGCTCCGGCCTGCCGCTGGCTCTGCCGCGCAGCCGTTTGTCGCTGGCTCATGGCGTCTCCGCGGGCTGCGCCGCCATACCGGTTTGCAGTTGCACGGTTAGCGTATGGAGCGCCTCCGCGATGTGCTGGATTATGCTGCCATGAACCATTTCCGGCGCCATACCTGTTCCCCCCTCTGCGGTTGTAGTTGTTCACAAAAGTATTGTTCCGATTAATGTTGATGTTGTTATTCCCTCCCCAACCGGCATTCCAACCCCAGCCGCCGCCCCAAGCCGCTCCCATGGCGACTCCCACGCCAAAGGAAAGCATCATTCCTCCGACGGGATAATATGGATAAGCGATGGGCGGGTACGGATAATAAGGTGCTCCCCAAACGGCAACCGGGTCATAGCTGGGAACGTAGACCACCTCCGTCTTGGCGGGTTGAACCACCACAACGGTCTTGCTCTCAACCGTCTTGGTTTCAACTTTCTGCTGCTCGTTTGACTTCAGTGCACCTTTTTCCACGGCTTTGGCGCGCATGCGCTGGACAGCATCCATTACTTCGCTCTGTTGCGCCAGAAAAGCATTGCCCAACTCGTCTGTCCACTTGATGTTTTGCGCCAATTGCTTCACCAGGTCGGGAAATGGCGCCATCGCCTGAATACTGGGGTCCCAATTCTGTTTCTCCACAGCGTCGGTGAGGGCCTTGTCTTTCAGTTTCTTGTTTTGCTCAAGCCATTGTTGAAGCTGGACTATTTCCAGCGGATAGGTGCACGCCACCAAAGTCTGGGCGAGCAGGGGATCGGGATAAAGGGCGATTGGCGCGACAAGAGAATCCAATTGGTCATTAGAGAGCTTGGCGTCCTGGCCACCTGGGCTGGCCTGGCTGGCTACGTTCGCCTGCGACTTCTGTTGCATTGCACACAACGCGAGGTTACAAGGCAAGATAATGACTGCACAAACAATCGCGGTCACACTGCGAACGATTTGGGCGAGCATCCTTAATCGACTTTGTGCCGGCTTCATGCGAACCCTTCCTTGGCCATGACCCAAAGCCTGTGTTCTCTTTATCCCGCTCTTGAACGAGAAAACATGAAGTACTGAATGCAGAGAGAGATTCTCAATAAGCCCGATCTCTCCAAAACCGCATTGCACTCTTCAGGGCCACTATTATGAGAGGAATTTTTTTCCAGAATAGAAGTTTGGACAACTGACAGAACTTACAGCGCGGGAGATGAGGCACAATTACAGCATCACTACGAATTGTTCGTCGTCAGAAATAATTTCCATTCTTGCTCAAAGTCTGTTTCTTCTGCCAGTTTTATCATGCAATGAATTCGGGCAGTCTTGCCGCAACGCTGTTGGTTCGTAGCCGGAACCAGCACAGACCGTGCCGCCGCAGGATCGTCAGTCGCTCGAGCGTGACTGTTTCCCCCCGCAGACGATGCAAGACGGCGGCACGGATTTCAGTTCCCGCTTTCCTGCTCAAAAGCTCAATTTTCAACCGATAAATATCGAGGCAGCCCGAGCCACACTGCACGATTTTTTTGCAATTTGGAGGAAGCGAACAGGATCAGATTCGGGCGCTTGGGTCACCTGCGTATAGCGTTGGCCGCAACCGGTGCGCGGCTAGAATCGAATGCCCATTGTGATAGGAATAATTTGGGTGTTAACTCTGGTGGTGGGCGCATAGTGATAACGCGCCTCGAAATATAGGCGATAACGGGGCTCGCCTACTTTGATGGTGAAACCAAGTCCGCCATTCGCGCCCAGGGTCCCTGAAGAGGCACTCGCTAAAGTCTGGTCGGTGCTGACCGTACCGGATGTGCAGGTGAAGCCCCAGAACAGCCACTCGCGTGTGCATGCAGTTGCGGTTCCGGCCACGACGTGCTGACTGAGGTTTGCATTGCGATAGTAGAACCCGCCGCCTGCAATGAAGTAAGTACCTAGAGAACGTCCACTCGTTTCGAAACGATAGTTTGCCGTGAATGCGTATACGTTGCCATGACCATTCAAGTTGTGGGTCTGTAAAGCCTCCCGTAACGGCGCAAGTGTTTCACTGGAGACAAACAAGCGGTTCCACATGAATTCTGCAACGATCGCATTGCGCCGGCTGATGTTATAACCGGCGCCCACTGTTGTACCCAATCCAAAGTTGACAGATTTCGCAAGCGGGTTCAACGGCACGCTCAAAGGGATGGCCATGTTCGTATTCAATTTACTGTCTTCCCCATAGTCATCCTGGGCATGCAGAAAAATTGGGAACGCAGCAACAACCACCAGGCAGGTTATAGCTGTCTTGCAGATCGGTCTCATGGAAGTCACTCCAACGGAATTGCTCTCTTGAACTCTCGACAGCTCCGCACCAGGAGAACGATGAAACGCTATTGATCGCTCCCCGCAAAGCAGCATCTTAGGAGCAAACGAGGCACTCATATACTGTCAATATGTTCAGAGACCCGGAGGGATAAGGGCGGAAGTAATTGAAAGAGCCAGGAACGCGACGACTTGGAATATCCTCAGGAATATGAAAGATGATCGCCCGAGAATTCAAGATGGCAAATCATGCTGCCTGGAAATTCCGGCAGGCACCAGCGACTGAGGTGAAGGCTTTTTATTTTTCCGCCGGAGCTTCATCCGCTACGGCTCCTACCCGCGAATGAAGGAATAAATCAATTCATGGATATCGATTCCTGGCGGAGCATGCTCCCTGTCACGGATGCCGATCCAAAAGACTCTTATTAAAGAATTCCAATGATGTGCGACAGGGAAGTCAGGAGCCGGAATTAAAAGGCTCGCCCCGGGCAGCGCGCTTTACAGCAATTGCCAGATCCTGATGGAGACGTCTTTTATAGACATCGCCCAGAGCGCCGGCAGTGAGGGCGGCTTCAATCAACTCCGGAGCTTTGGCCACAGAACAAATTACCACCGCACATGCCAGACGGAGCCTCACTATCTCCCTGGTTACCTCAATCCCGTTTAGCTCAGGCATATTAAGGTCCAGGACTGCCACCGAGGGTTGCAAACGTTGAATCTGCTCCAAAGCAGATCGCCCGTTAGTGGCCGTAGCTATCACGTCAAACTCCAGTGACAGAGCTGTCACCAGCGCGAGCAGGGCCTTCCGGTTGTCATCAGCAATTAGAATTCGTAATTTCATTGTAGAAGCATCACTGAGATACGAGGAAACCCTAGCTTTTATGCCTACCAAATATGGCAAAAGTAACTAAGCACGGCAGAAACGAAAATCTTATGCCATTTTAAATCAATACCTGCGTATTTCTGTAACCGGATATGAGAAAGCATATTTGGATATTAGAAGGTACGCTCTTGGGTGGAACGCTGCTCTGAGTAAAATTATGCGCTTTTGGTGACCTCAGACAAAAAGACCTTTAGCAGATTATCAGCTTTAAATTTTTCTAATCTGATAGATGTACTCGCCTTTCTCATCCAAGGAGAGCCGTGTTTTTCTTGCTTGTGTTTCTGGCTGGTAAAAACGACAGTAGCTGTGCTTGTGATTCATGACGAATACTAATGTGATAGGCGTGAACCTCGAGAGTGACTTGTAAACGGCAGGAGCTCTAGCGATGATGGCTTGACTTAAGTCAATCAGTGAACGAGCGTAACATATCGACGTTGTTCTAACCGTGCGAGATCTTGGGGGATCGAGCATAAAAGGGGGAGCCTATGCAGAAGCCAACGATACTCATCGCTGACGATCATACGATGATAGTTGATGCCTTTCGAAAACTGCTGGAACCCAATTATGAAATTGTGGGTACCGTGGCGGACGGGTTGGCCCTTTTGGAGACAGCACCTCTACTAAAGCCGAGCGTTGTGATTATCGACATCGGCATGCCGCGCTTGAATGGACTGGCAGCCGCTCAACGACTGAAGCAAATCATACCAAAGACCAAGATCATCTATGTAACCATGAACGAAGATGGTGATCTGGCATCCGAAGCGCTTCGGCTTGTAGCATCAGCTTACCTTCTGAAAAGCTCTGCCGGATCTGAATTGTTGAAGGCACTCCACGAGACATTGCGCGGAGGGACGTATGTGACCCCGCTCATTAAACAGGCGATGGAAGAGTCATTCATTCGTTCTCCTGCTCCTAA
>JASLFF010000562.1 GCA_030150795.1 Terriglobales bacterium
CGGAAAGTTCTCGTGAATAGTGAGGAATGGTTTGCCAGCATAGTTTTCCCGCCAATGCATGGCCGCTCCAGGCGGCGTGCAAAACACAACTTACATAAAAGCGGCCTGGATCTTCTTGATGGAATCCACAAGCCCTCAATACCCCAACCAAAATCTTTTGCGAAAAGGAGCCTTATATGAATAGCTGGAAACATTGTTTATCCACACGTCTTCTCTGTGGAGTGGTTGCGTTGTGCCTGGCTTTGGCCACAATCGCACCCCCGCTGGAGGCGCAAGCGGCCTTCCCGCAGTACGACCACGTCTTCCTTATTATTATGGAGAACGAAAATTACAATCAGGTTGTCGGCAACCAGTTCGCGCCTATCTTGAACGCGCTGGCCAATGATTACGGGCTGGCCACCGCCTACAGTGGCGTAGCCGATCCCAGCGAGCCCAACTACGTTGGCATGCTCGGCGGCGACTCCTTTGGTGTCAGCGACGATCCATACTGGTTCCCGGGGCAGACGGTAAATGCCGATAATCTGATGTCGCAGCTGGAGAGAGCGGGCAAGACCTGGAGAGGCTACTTCCAGAGCATGCCTTACCCCGGCTATCGTGGCTTTTGCTATCCCGACAAGTGCAATGGCATTCCTGATTCCGACACCCAGTATGTGTCGAAGCACAACGGCATCGTGAACTTCGCCAACATGCAGACGCCAGCCGAGCTGGGCAAGATGTTCCCACTTACGCAATTCTCGACCGACCTTGCTGCCGGGACCGTTCCCAACTTCAGCTACATTGTTCCCAACGAGTGCAATGATATGCACGGCGCTCCGCCCTGGTGCGTGGACTCAGGCGCGCCAGGATCAGTGCAGCAGAACTTCCTGATCGCGCAAGGCGACAAGTTTGTCGGTGACGTGGTGAACGAGATCACAGCGTCATCCCTGTGGCAGAGCGGCAACAATGCCATCGTAGTGACCTTTGACGAAGGTAACACGGCCAACAGCCAGATCCTGACCATCGTCATCAGCAGTCACGGCGTGCGTGGCGTGCAGGACAAAACGATCTTCAACCATTTCTCCCTGCTCGCTTCGCTCCAGCAAACGTTCGGCCTCGGCTGTCTACTCAATAGCTGCACGGCAAATCCGATGACGAATCTGTTTGCCATCACCGGCTCCAACACTGTTCCAACGCTGCCTCCGCCGTTCGTCTTCCCCACCAGCGCCGATACCATCTCCGCCCAGGGCGCGGGGAACCAGGCCGCCGCAGCCTCGCTCGGCGGCAACGGTTGGAGCGTGGTACCGAGTTACAGCTTTGGCTCGCGCGACAATATTCTGGCGGGAGTTTCTGCGGCCTCCAGGACTGACGCATGGGCAGTAGGCGCCTATAATCCGCCAAGCTCGGGCGTGCTTGCCACTTTGGCGGAACATTTCGACGGCACCCGCTGGACCGCCTTTCCCCTGCCCAATGTGGGCGCACAGGAGAACGTTCTTCTTGGCGTCTCCATGCCGTCAACCGGGTCTGCCTGGGCCG
The DNA here is from genome assembly GCA_030150795.1 of Terriglobales bacterium. The sequence goes on from JASLFF010000562.1 coordinate 1,513, forward strand.
TGGGCTATTTCATGAACGGCAGCTTCCAGCAGCAGACGCTCGTCCAGCATTTCAACGGCACGGTCTGGTCTGTTGTGCCTAGCCCGAGTCCTGGTACGCTGCAGAACATTCTGTTTGGCGTTGCCGCCATCTCTGACTCTGACGTGTGGGCGGTTGGCGCGCAGCAGGACGCGAACGGACTCTGGCACACGCTCACGGAGCATTGGAACGGGTCTCAGTGGTCGGTGGTGAACGCGGTTGACGCAGGTCAGAACGGCAATCAGTTCTATGCCGTGAAGGCTCTCGCTTCAAACAACGTTTACGCTGTTGGTCAGCAGGCTGGCACGGGATTCCCCAACCAAGCGCTCATTGAGCATTGGAACGGAAAGACATGGAGCGTTGTCACCAGCCCCGCGGATGCGTCCTCGGCCTTGCCTCTCAGCGTCACCGTAACCAAGTCTTCGCTGACTGTAGTCGGCCAGCAGGAGACTGATACCGCTCCCTACACAACTTACGTAGCTGCGGGCGCTCCGAGTGGTCTATCCATCCAGTCAACCCCCAACGCCGGCACTGGCGAAAACGATCTCTTCGGTGTAGAAACCGCCGCTGACGGCTCAACCTGGGCGGTTGGTTGGGACATCAATACCTCGACTGGAAACCATGATCCGCTCATACTGCAAGGGATCAATGGTGTTTGGTCGCTGGTCCCGAGCCCAAGCCTTGGGGCGGGCACGGACAGCGGCTTAGAAGCCATCACGGCTATTCCCGGCGGCGGCTTGTGGGCTGTGGGCGTAACCGCTCCGCCGAACGGAGCTGGAAGCTACTCGACGCTGATCGAGTTCCATCCGTAACCGCGCAGTCAGGAAAGTCGAGAGGCCCGGGTAGCTATTGCCTGGGCCTTAAGAACCCAAACCTTACCACGGATAACACTGATAACACGGATTACACGGATCAAGAACTTCAATTCAGGACCATTTTTAAGTTCGTAAATCCGTGTCATCCCTGTTCATCCGTGGTGAGATTTGCTTTTTTTGAATCCGCATTCACAGCATCTACATTCACGATCCAGATAAATGAGCGTAATAGTGTTTCATTCCAATTTTGAAGGCTCCTGGCAACCGGAGCAGAGATATAATGAGCGCCGCCACCGGGCAGGCTGCGTGGGCGCTCAACGCCCAAGCGCAGTGCAAAGAAAATCTGACCCTCGAAAGGAGAGCGTCATGATCTCCGTGGGAAAAACAGCAAAACAAAATTGGTCGTCGCGGCTGTTATGGGCTGCGGCGGCTGCTTGTGTTCTGATGGCAATGGCAACGACCAGCGCGATGGCCGCATCCGGCCCGCTGGCAATCACCGAAGACGGCGCCTTTCGCGGTGTGGCGACATCCACCATGGACCAATTTCTGGGGATACGTTACGCACAAGCCCCGGTGGGAGATCTTCGCTGGCGACCGCCCCGCAGGCCTGAGCGGGCAGTGGGCATCCAAGACGCGACCCAGTTTGGGAATCACTGTCCTCAGCCCGCGTCCCCGTTTGGTCTTGCCAGCGCGACGGAGGATTGCCTTTTCCTGAATGTCTTTACTACAGTGCGACAGAGTCCTGCTGGCCGGGATGGAGACCGCGATCGTGGCCGCTTGCCTGTGATGTTCTGGATGCATGGTGGCGCGCTGGTAGTTGGCGAAAGCGATGACTACAATCCCCAGCGTTTAGTGGAGCAGGGCGTGGTTGTGGTTACGATCAACTACAGGCTCGGAGCTTTGGGGTTTCTTGCGCATCCTGCATTGAGCGCTGAAGCCGCCGATCCGGACGGCGACGGCGATGCAGATCATGCGCCGGCTTCTGGCAACTACGGCATCATGGACCAGCAGTTGGCGCTTATGTGGGTGAAACGGAATATTGCTGCGTTTGGAGGCGACCCGAACAAC
>JASLFF010000576.1 GCA_030150795.1 Terriglobales bacterium
GCTGTTCAAGCGCATTTTGGGGATCAGCCCCAGGGAATACCAGCAGGCGCGGCGTGCAGGAAAGTTTCGGCAGGCGCTGCTTGGCGAAGGCAGCGTGACCGAAGCGATCTATGAAGCCGGATATAGCTCCAGCAGCCGCGCGTATGAAAGCATCCCAGCGCAACTAGGGATGACGCCGTCGGCGTTTCGCCGGGGCGGTGCAGGAGTTGAGATTCGCTGCACCGTGATTTCGACTGAACTGGGCAAGCTGCTGGTTGCGACTACAGAGCGCGGCATCTGCGCTGTGCGATTCGGTGAAAGTGAAGCTGCCTTGCTGCGCGAGCTTAAGCATGACTTTGAAGCGGCGGAGATCAAGCGCGATGACGCAGCGCTGGAGCCGGTAGCAAAGCAGATCGAACAATTGCTGAAAGGATCGACCGCGCCTTTGAATATTCCGCTCGATCTGCGAGGCACAGCGTTCCAGCAGATGGTTTGGAAAGAGCTGCAACGCATACCTTCCGGGCAGACAAGAAGCTATACCGAGCTGGCAAAGACGATTGGACGGCCAAAAGCGGTGCGCGCCGTGGCGAATGCGTGTGGATCAAATCCGGTTGCGGTAGTGGTTCCATGCCATCGCGTGGTGCAGAAGAATGGTAGCCTGGCTGGATATCGGTGGGGAGTAAAGCGGAAGGCGGCACTGTTGGCAAGGGAGCACTCAGCCATCAGCACTCAGCCGTCAGCAAAAGGGAAGAACAATTAGCGAAACTTTTACCGCAAAGGACGCGAAGTCCGCAAAGGAAGAGGAATTTTGAATTGTTTGTCGGTTTTGCGATCTTTGCGCCCTTAGCGGTTAAAGTTCTTTCGCTAATTGAGCATTTTCAGAGTCAGTTCGAGAAGATTTGGCTTGGCCAAGAGCTAAGAGCCCAAAGCCAATTGCTATTTACTCAGCAAGAACGAGAACCCTTCAAACTTATATTCCGACCAGTGCTCGGCCTTGATGGGCTTCATCTTGCCGCTGCGGGCCTGTTTGATGGCGGCCAGGACGCGGGGAAGATCCGAAGGATCGGCGACCGGAACGTTGTGCGCGGGCAACAGCAGCGTTGCTCCGAGCGCGGACATCTTCTTTATGGACGCTTCGTAGGCATCGAGATCCGTTTCTGGGCGGAATAGAAAGATTGCTCCGGGATAGTACATGTCCCCGGTGAAGAGCAGTTTGTTCTGTGCGTCCCACAGTGAGATGGAATCGGGCGTGTGGCCGGGAGTCGAAACCACCTGCAGAACGCGCCCGCCAAGATCGATTTTTGAGCCGTCGTGAATCCAATCGGTGATGTGAAACGGTTTCACCGAGTAAGTTTTGGGATCGAAGCCGGCGGGAAGTTCGCCGCAGATTGCTCCGGGAACAATTTCTTCCTGCGCCGCCGCGACCGTCCCTTTGGCGTGTTCACGCGTGAAAGTGGTTTCCATGCCGTAGATTTTGCTGAAGCGCCAGTTGTCGCTCACGTGATCGTTATGCGTGTGAGAGTTCATCACGCTTACGGGCAGATCGGTCAAGCCTTCCACCACTCTCTTGATATTGCTGATGCCCATGCCGGTATCAAAGAGCAGGGCCTGTTTTTCGCCGACGACCAGGTAGGAAATGATTTCTTCCTGCTGGTGAGGTTCATAAATCGCGAAAAGGCCGGGGCGGATGCGATAGACCTCAAACCATTTGTCCGGGACGTTAACGCGTTCCAGCTTGCTATACGCGGGACGCGGCAGGTCGCGGCACCACTCAGGTTTTTGATTGGACTGCGAAGCAAGAAGAGCGATGAGAATGCCGGCGGCGAGATGCATTTATCTTCCTGACGAACGATATTTTCAGCCAAGCATACTCGCTTTGGCGCGCACAGGTAAGCGGCGTAAACAAATAAAAAAGGCGTCCCGTTGCGGAGGCGCCTTTTTTCGGAGGAGGAAGCTAGCTGCTTACTGCTTGGGGTGCGTCTGCTGGAAATGCTGCTCCTGCTGCTGCACCATGGTGTCGAACTTTTTCTTCTGGTCGTCATTCAGCGCGGTGCGGACTTTGTTGATGGTGCCTTCGCGGATGGTGTGGATTTTCTGGATCTTGTCGTCACGCGACATCGAGTTGTCCTGCACCACGTTCATGGCCTGTGTGTGCTGGTCTTCTAGAGCGGTCTTTACCTTGGCCTGCTGGTCGGCGGAAAGATTCAACTGTTGCGCCAGGGATTGCACCTGATCGTCAATGCTGGGGCGGCCCATGGATGAGCTCTGGGACTGGTTGGCAGCTCCGGGCTGTTGTCCAGGTTGCGCATTTTGGTCTTGTCCGGGCTGGGCCTGGGAGGGCTGAGTTGAAGGCTGTGAAGGCTGCATGCCTGGTTGCTGTGCTTGCGGCTGCATGGGTTGTGTCGCTTGGCCGCCACCAGGGTATTGTGCGAATGCCCCCAATGCGAACAAGAATGTGCAGGAAATGACTGCGGTCCTGATGGTTTTCACGTAATGGTCTCCTTAGCGCGTGGTGCGGCCAGTCCTTTTAAGATGCTCTTTTTCGCGCGGAGGAGGGCAATCCAGCTCACGATGGCGAGAAAATTTACCGGCAGAGAAGCTGCTTCAGCAGCACGGAAAGTGGGACAGGCAGCAGCTCTGCCCATGTGCGAAGAGAGTT
>JASLFF010000647.1 GCA_030150795.1 Terriglobales bacterium
GAAGCCGTTGATAATCATGCTGACGGCTTCTGCAAGGCAGTGTTTAAAGAGCTGCCCATGGAGTTTGCCGTAGAAGCGCAGAAGCTGCTCAGCATTAGTCTTGAGGGGAGTGTTGGATAAACGATGAGTCTGCTTGAAATCAAAAATCTGCACGCCAGCGTGAATGGCAACGAGATTCTGAAAGGCATTGACCTGACCGTGAATCCTGGCGAGGTGCATTCCATCATGGGACCGAACGGCTCCGGCAAGAGCACGCTGGCTCAGGTGCTGGCGCGACGCGAGAGCTATGAAGTCACTGCCGGCTCCATTACGTTTGACGGCAAAGATCTGCTGGAGATGAAGCCTGAAGATGCCGCGTGCGAAGGCCTGTTCATGGCTTTTCAGTATCCGGTGGAAATTCCGGGCATCAGTAACGCGTATTTTCTGCGCGCTGCATTGAATGCGGTGCTGAAGTATCGCGGCCAGGAAGAAATGGATGCCATGGACTTCCTTCCGCTGCTCAAAGAGAAAATGCGCCTGCTGGAGATGGATGAGCGTTTTCTGAATCGTCCGGTGAATGAAGGCTTTTCCGGCGGCGAGAAGAAGCGCAATGAGATTGTCCAGATGGCTGTGCTTGAGCCCAAGCTGGCGGTGCTGGACGAGACCGATTCAGGTCTCGATATTGACGCGCTGAAGATCGTAGCCAAAGGCGTGAACGCAATGCGCAACCCGAAGCGCGCCATGGTTCTGGTGACGCATTACCAACGGCTGCTTGACTACATTGTGCCTGACTTTGTCCATGTGCTGGTGAACGGACGCATCGTGAAGTCCGGCGGGCCGGAACTGGCGCTGGAACTGGAAGAGAAGGGTTATAGCTGGACTGAAGGCGAACTGGCGGGCGCTGGTGTGAAATCCCGAGTGTAGCGAGGGAACCCTATTGTCACGAAAGTTTTTTGGGGTGACAGAAAATCTGAATAGGACTTTGAGAGCTTAGAAGAACGTAGGGATCCCTCACCCGCAAAAAGCGCGGGTTCGGGATTACAAAAAGGACTCGCAGAAACGCGAGTTCGGATCACAGAAAAGTTTGAAGGAAAAGAAGAGTGATTACAGCAACCCAGGCTCCGGAAAAATATCTGGAGATCTTCGATCAGTTCAACAATCGTGCTGACGCTGGCCAACCGCGCTGGCTGCAAGGCTTGCGGCAGGATGCTTTCGCGCGTTTTTCAGAGACAGGCTTTCCCACTACGCATGATGAAGACTGGCGCTTCACCAATGTCGCAACGGTCGCGAGCACGCCTTTTGAACTGGCTGGCCCCGAGGTTGTATCTAAAGAACAACTGGAGCCATTCGGAGCATTGCAGTTTGATTGCTGTCTGGTCTTTGTGAATGGACTGTTTTCGCAAGAGCTTTCAATTCTGGCAGCGCTGCCCAAAGACGTGACGGTTGGCAGCTTGGCCGCGCAGCTCAAGAATAATTCTGCCGGTCTTGAGCCTCACCTGGGACGCTATCTCAATACGCAACGCGATTCCTTTGCCGCGCTCAACACCGCATTGATTGAAGACGGCGTTTATGTTCACGTTCCTCGGGGAGTTGTGGTCGAAACGCCGATTTACGTCCTTTATGTCACGGTACCGGGCGACACGCCCACAATGAACCATCCCCGCAATCTGATCGTGGCGCACGAGAACAGCCAGGTTACCGTTGTTGAAGATTACGTTTCACTCGGCGAAGGCGCCACGTTTTCTAACGCTGCTACCGAGCTTGTCGCCGGTGACAACGCTCATGTTTCGCACTACATGATCGTCCGCGAAGGCGATCAGGCGTATAACTTTTCTACTCTGCGCATCCAGCAGGGACGCCACGCCAATGTGGCCACGCACTCTTTGCTTCTACGTGGAGCGCTGGTCCGCAACAACGTGCATCCGGTGCTGGCAGGCGAGGGAAGCGAATGCCTGATCAATGGCCTGTTCATGGCCAACGGTCGCCAGCACATGGACAATTACATGCTGGTGGAGCATGCCAGTCCGCATTGCAATAGCCGCCAGTTTTATAACGGCATTTTGAATGGCCAGTCGCATGGCGTGTTTCACGGGCGCATCATCGTTCATAAGGACGCGCAGAAGACTGACGCCAAGCAGACCAACCGCAATCTGCTGCTTTCAGACGATGCGCAGATCGATACCAAGCCTCAGCTTGAAATTTACGCCGACGACGTGAAGTGCACACACGGCGCAACCATCGGCCAGTTTGATGACAATGCGCTGTTTTACCTGCGCTCACGTGGCCTTGCAGAAGCCGCGGCTCGCCACGTGCTATTGCTGGCATTTGCCAATGAGTGCCTGGACCGCATGAACTCGCCGCAAGTGCGCAATCATCTGGAAAAGCTGGTTGTCGCCGGACTGCCGGAAGCCGCCAAGTATTTCGGCTCGCGATCCGCAGAAGGCGCAGAACGGAATTGGGAGGAAGTAAGATGAGCACCGTCGCCAAAATTCCCGAAAAAATTCATGTCGCCTCAGGCTACGACGTAAAGAAAATTCGCAAAGATTTTCCTGTCCTGCATCAGAAGGTGCACGGCAAGCCACTGGTTTATCTGGATAATGCTGCCACAACGCAGAAACCGCTGGCTGTGATTGAAGCAATCGAAAATTACTATCGGCACGACAATTCCAATATCCATCGCGGAGTGCACACGCTTTCAGAACGCGCGACGGAAGCTTACGAAAAAGTCCGCACGGCCGCGCAAAAGTTCCTGAATGCCGCCGACCAGAAAGAGATTATCTTTGTTCGCGGGACCACGGAAGCCATCAATCTGGTTGCCCAGAGTTATGGTCGCAAGAACGTCGGCAGCGGCGATGAAGTGCTAATTACGGCGATGGAGCACCACTCCAACATCGTGCCATGGCAGCTACTATGTGAAGAAAAGGGCGCGAAATTGCGCGTGGCGCCGATCAACGATCGCGGCGAACTGCTGCTAGGCGAATTCGAAAAACTGCTCGGTCCGAAGACGAAGATTGTGGCGGTGGGCCATCTCTCCAACGCTCTTGGCACTATCAATCCTGTGCGCGAGATTGTTCGCATGGCGCACGCGCGCAACGTCCCTGTCTTAGTGGATGGAGCGCAGGCCGCGCCGCGCATGCAGGTGGACTTGCAGGCCCTGGACTGCGATTTCTATGCGCTTTCCTGCCATAAGATTTATGGTCCCACCGGAATTGGCATTCTTTACGGCAAAACAAAATTGCTGGAAGCGATGCCGCCGTATCAAGGCGGCGGTGACATGATTGCTTCCGTTACGTTCGAAAAAACGGTTTACAACCGGCTACCGTACAAGTTTGAAGCCGGTACACCGAACATTGCTGACACCATCGGCCTGGGCGCTGCCTTTGAATATCTGAGTGCTCTGGGCCTGGAGCAGATTGAGCAGCATGAAGCTGACCTGCTCGGCTATGCGACAAAATCGGTGGAACTGATTCCTGGGGTAAAGCTGGTCGGAACGGCAAAAGAAAAAGCCGGAGTGCTGTCATTTGTGGTGGAAGACATTCACCCTCACGACATCGGTACGATATTGGATGCCGAAGGCATCGCGGTCCGCACCGGACACCATTGCGCCCAACCTGTGATGCAAAGGTTTGGGATTCCTGCAACGGCCCGCGCGTCCTTTGGCCTTTACAACACGCGGGAAGAAGTGGACGCGCTGGTGAAGGGAATCCGCAAAGTGCAAGAGGTGCTGGGCTAATGTCTGACGTTCGCGAACTGCGCGACCTTTATCAAGAAGTGATTCTTGAGCACAGCAAGAAGCCCAGGAACTTCCGCGTGATTGAGACTGCCAACCACAGGGCAGAAGGCTTTAATCCGCTATGCGGCGATCATTTTACGGTCTATGTCGATGTGCACGACGGCGCGATCAACGACATTGGGTTTCAGGGCAGTGGGTGCGCTATCTCCAAAGCTTCAGCTTCCATGATGACGCAGATGCTGAAAGGAAAAACAGAGACCGAAGCGGAAGGCATATTCACCAAATTTCACGATCTTGTGACCGGTCATGCCGCAGGCGATGGGCAAGACCTGGGCAAGCTGGCCGTTTTTGCCGGGGTTTCAGAGTTTCCTCTTCGGGTAAAGTGCGCGACGCTTGCCTGGCATGCGCTGCGGGCGGCGCTCAATGGCGACCAGGAAGCTGTCTCCACCGAATAAGATCATGGTATCCAACGAACAAATCGTGCTGTCGCGTGACGTTGATGCCACGCAGATTCCCAGCGGGATACCGCATCGTCTTGTTGACGGAACCAAAGTGCGCCTGATGCAGGCCCTTGGCGGCAGTTACACGGTGATGACTGACATGGGATACATGGTGCGGGTGGACGCCAAAGATGCTGACGCGCTGGGGTTGACCCCAACATCGGCTGCAACTGATGCTCCGCAGGAGTTCAGCGAAAAATTGGTTTGGGACAAGCTGCGAACTGTCTATGATCCAGAGATCCCGGTCAACGTGGTTGATCTGGGGCTTATTTACGAT
>JASLFF010000588.1 GCA_030150795.1 Terriglobales bacterium
CAATTTCGCAATTTCCCTGGTGCTCTGGGGCTGTGCCTATGCGGCTAGAGCTGTTTTATAGATAGCGTGAACCTTAAAAGCAAGCACAAGGTCCCTCTGTCCTACTCGCGCGCTGATAAAAGCGCGCGCTCGCTTAACGGCCATCGGGATGACGAGCCATTTGTCTAAGCCATTTAACTTCATGAGGTTGCGTCTTCTGTTGAACATGTTCATATTTTCCTTGACTCCTAAGATTGCCTGCGGCATATTATGAACGTGTTCAAAAAAGATCAAAGTTGAGAGTGTAGAGGCTTTATCGCGTGCGGCAAACAACGTTTGCAAATAGTCGAGGAAGGAATGAACCATGGATAAGCGGAAACTGGGTTGGCTCATCGCAATCGCAGGCGCAGTGGTAGCAAGCGTGTGGTATCGGGTGACGGTGTTTGAACGGCTGGAACAGACTTCGGCGCTTTTTATCGGGATTCCCGCGCTTATCGCCGCTATTTGCGTACTGACGCCGAAGCCGACCAGCGCTACAGGAACCGCGGTGAAGTCCGTGACTCTTTTCATCGGCATTTCCGGCGTTTTTCTGGGCGAAGGTCTTATCTGCATCCTGATGGCATCTCCACTCTTCTATTTGATCGCCATCTTGATAGGAGTCGCACGCGACCGGGCCGATAAACGATCCACGATTGTCTCCTGCGTGCTTATCCTGACCATGGTTCCTATCAGCAGTGAGGGTACTCGTCCGGGCTTGTCTTTCAGCCGCGAGGAAACGGTGAGCGCTGAACGCATGCTTTTTGCAACGCCAGAGCAGGTCAATGCCGCGCTCGCCGCTCCGCCCCAAACCAACAGCACGCTCCCGCTTTACCTGCGGATGGGCTTCCCCAGGCCGGTGAGCACAAGCATTCAGGGAACCGATGTGGGAGCGCGGGAGACAATACACTTTGCCGGCGGGGAAGGCAAGCCGGGCGACCTGGTACTGGAAGTCGCTGAGCACGCAGATGGGCGACTGCGTTGGCGTTCCATCTCAGACACGAGCCACGTGGCGCATTGGCTGAGGTGGGAAGAATCAAAGGTCGAGTGGACGGCCGTGGACGCTTCACACACTCGCGTGCGCTGGACGTTGCGCTATCGACGCCTTCTCGATCCCGCCTGGTACTTTGGCCCGTGGGAACGTTACGCGACGCGCCTGGCTGCGGATCAACTGATCCAAGACGCAGCCACGCCAAGGTGAACATGAGCCGCATATTCATCATTCGCGCAATCTCGCTGTATGCTCCGCTGGTCTTGGCTCTGATCCTATGGAATCTGAGGAAGTTAGGCCGTGCAGAAGCTACGGGCGCTTTGCTGTCGACCGCGTGGAACCTGCCTGCGCTGCTTGCAGTGAATCTGATGGCGACGCATTTCGGCTGGTGGAATTACAGCGTGAAAGGTGGCGTGTTGTTCGGCATGCCCGTGGACCTGTGGATTGGATGGTCAGCATTCTGGGGGACAGCGGTCGCGCTGCTGTTTCGCAATACACCGTTGTGGATCGTGGCCATAATACTTGGAACTGCCGACGTCATTTTAATGCCGCTGTGCGCTCCCGTGGTGATGCTGGGAAAGAGATGGTTGGTCGGTGAATGCCTGGCTTTGTCCGCATGTATGGCGATTGGCCTTTTGCTGGCACGCTGGACACGCGATTGCCGTCACGTAAAGCGCCGGGCATTCCTGCAAGCAGTCTGCTTCAGCGGTTTGTTTCTTCTCTCGATCGCCGCGGTGGCCAACGGCGCAGGAGAACTTGGACGGTTGACGCACATTACGCCATTCCATCTGCATTTGCTGGCGATAGCAATTTTTTTTGCCGCTCTGCCGGGACTTAGCGCGGTGCAGGAGTTTGCTGTCGTCGGTCAGGGAACGCCACTGCCTTTTGATCCGCCACGGCAACTGGTGCGCAGCGGCATTTACCGTTACATTGCCAATCCAATGCAGAGTTCCACGACGTTGTTGCTGATTGTGATGGCGATTGGGCTAAGACTTCCGTGGCTCTTAGCGGGATCGATGGTTTCCGTTGTGTACAGCGCCGGCCTGGCCCACTGGGACGAAGACAGCGACTTGCGCCAGCGATATGGTGAGCGCTTTCTTGACTATCGCAGGCGGGTACGAAACTGGCTGCCGCGATGGCGACCGGTTATCAGCCAGCCGGCGCGAATTTATCTTGCAGAAGATTGCTTCAAGTGTTCCCAGATGGCGGTCTTCCTGAAAAGCCTAAAGCCTATTGGTCTTGAGATTGTTGCTGCGCAAGACCATCCACGACGCAATCTGGATCGGATGACCTATGAATCAGAAGCGGTCGAAAGCGCAGTTGAAGATGCGGGGCTCGCCGCGCTGGCGCGGGCGCTGGAGCACGTGAATCTTGGTTGTGCGTTAGTGGGCATGGCCTTGCGACTTCCCGGCATTAACGCTGCGTTACAGGCAATCATTGATGTAAGCGGCGGAGGTCCGATGCCGGTGGCACGGAGGAGTTGTGAAGTCTCGAGGGCATCTGTCAGCCGTAGCGAAAATCTCTAAATATCGCCGGGTGCCCCGATGTGTCCCTTTCTTTCTGCGCGCTCCGCTTCGCTGCGCGCGGGCCTTCGGCAGAGTGGAAAGAAATCGTTCTTGAAGTTTTCGGCACGACTGAAGTCGTGCCCTGACACTTGTGTCGC
>JASLFF010000718.1 GCA_030150795.1 Terriglobales bacterium
GTGAAGCAGCCATGCGATAGCTACCTGCGATGTGGTGGCTTTATGGGTCTGCTCGATTTTGTCCAGCGCTCCGCCGGGCTTGGTCAATTCACCGGCCGCCAGCGGAAACCAGGGAATGAATACGATCTTGTTGTTCTCACAATAATCAACAACATCTTCATAAGCACGATCGGTAATGTTGTATTTGTTCTGAACGCTTGCGACGTTAACGATCTTCTGCGCGTGCTGGATATCCGCCACCGTGGTTTCTGAAACGCCGATGTGGCGGATCTTCCCTTCCTCTTGCATCTTCTTCAACTCGCCCAAAGATTCTTCGACGTCCACTTTAGGATCGAAACGATGAAGCTGGTAGAGGTCAATGCGCTCAACTTTGAGGCGACGCAAGCTCATCTCAACGCACTGACGCAGATATTCTGCGCGAGCCACCGGCGCCCACTGGTTCGGGCCCTGGCGCGTGAGGCCTCCCTTGGTAGCGATGACCAGGCCGCTGGGATAGGGATGCAACGCCTGAGCAATCAGGTTCTCACTGACTTCAGGGCCATACGCGTCAGCGGTATCAATGAAGTTTACGTTCAAATCCAGCAAGCGCTTTAGAACGCGTTTGCACTCCGCCGGCTTTTTAGGATCGCCCCAGATTCCTTCGCCCGTGATGCGCATTGCGCCATAACCCAAACGATTGACGGTGAGGTCCCCTGCAATGGAAACGGTGCCACTGTGGGCTGCATTCGGTGTAGTCATATTATTTTCGATTCGGCGGGCGGACGGAAGGATTCCAAATCATTCAGCGCTGCCGGACGACCGGCGTGGCGACAAATCGGCCCATTGGTTGTTGAAAACATGCCGTTTGAAAAGCACGAAAGTATCATCCCGTCCGTGAGCAACTCTGCTCTTAAACCGGGGTTAAGATACGCATGACGCCGCCTGAAATTCCCCTTGAGGCGCCGCCAGTGGTGTGCTTTTTCAGCAGCCGGGCTTTTAGCAGCAAATTCTGCTGTGTACTTAAATGACAGGCGTAATAACACAACCCAAGGAGAGTAGTGATGTCAGCAAGACAGATTTCGAATCGTGAGCAAGGGACAACCGGCAAGATCTATGCGATCATATTGGCCGTATTCGTAATGTGCTGCGTCTTATCGACGCAGGCAAGCGCGCAGGCTGCGCCGTATTTCGCGCCTCCGCAGCTTGACCGCATGGTTTCCCGCATTGCGCTGTACCCCGATCCTTTGCTGGCGCAAACGCTGGCTGCGGCAACGTTTCCTGACCAGATTCCAGATGCATCCTACTGGGCGGATGAGCATCACGGCGTGACCGGCAATGCATTGGCCGACGCCATTCAGGGCGATCAGTTGCCCTGGGACCCTTCTGTGCAGGCCCTGCTTCCATTTCCGGCCGTGCTGCACATGATGGCGGCTGACATGGGCTGGACGACCGATCTGGGCAACGCGTTTCTGAGCCAGCAGCAGGACGTGATGTTTGCGGTGCAGAGAATGCGCCAACATGCGCGCGATTACGGATACTTGCGCACTGGCCCGCAGATCATCGTGGGCGGCGGACCTTATATTACGATTCTGCCGGCGCGTGCTGAATATGTTGTGGTTCCCACATACGATCCCGTTGTGGTCTTTGCGCGTCCGCGTCCGGGATTCTTCATCGGCGGCGCAATCGGCTTCAGATTTGGCGTTGCGCTGGGAGTTGCTTATCGTCCGTGGGGATGGGGTTACAACCGCATTGCCTGGGACCGCCGCGTGGTGTTTATCAATAACGCGCCGTGGCAGCGCACATGGGTGAACCGCTACGAATATCACCATCCTTATACCGTCCGCTATTATCCTGAGCACCATTTTGTGCGGGAAAACCACGGACACGAAGTGGCGTATCGCGCGCATGAGCGGAATGAGGTACGCCATGATGAGCATGTAAGAGAAGAACGTCGCGAAGAACACCATGAAGTAGCACATGAAAATCATGGACACGATGACCATGGACACGACGTAGCGCAAAACCACGGGCACGACAACGGAAACCATGGAAACCAGGGACATGACAACGGAAACCATGGCCACGATAACGGAAATCACGGGCACGACAGCCATGACGACCACGGCGATAAAGGCAATCACAATCGCTAAGGTTTAAAAACAGCATGGCGCGGCTGGATGAGCCGCGCCATTTTTCTTGACCCTGCTGCTGAAGAATGTAAGATCCCAGGCTGCTACGGGCGAAGATGCACGCCCAGAGCAAACGACATCCGCTTCCGCAGCTAACCCGGGTTATCGATCCTTTCTTCCTGGTTTCTGAGTTTTCCGGCGATGATCCAGACGTTGAAGGTGCTGCGTCCAGGCCGCGGTGCGCGCCTGGATGTAATCCCCGATTGCCGCACTTGATGACAAATCCGGCGGCGTGTGTTGATCGTATGTGCCTTTATCATTGCGTAGAGGCAGTAAAGCAACCTTGGCGGCATGAAGCTTTTCGATGACCGAAGGCTGCGACTGATTGGGGTGCACCGAGGACGAAACAGGTATCTTGACGCCCTTCAGCGGGTCGTCCGTGCGCGGTTTTTCCGTCAGGACATCGCCGAGGTCCGGCGCTGCCTTGTCTCGCGCGGTGAGCGGTCCAAGCCCCCAGCGCTGCTCCACCGTCTTAAGCAAAGAAGTGTGGTCAATGGTGCCGCTTTTAGTGCGAAACACCCGGCCCGGCGCAATGCGTGGAGAAATAAGCAAAGCCGGAATTCGAACGCCGAAACGCGTAAAATCAAAACCCCACTCGCCAACGGAGTTATCGGGCGGCGTCGCTCCCCAGGGCGGAGGCACGTGATCATAGTTTCCTCCGTGCTCGTCATAGGTAATCGCCAGCAGCGTGTCATTCCAGCCAGGGCCATTGCGAAGAGCATAGTAAACATCGTGCAGAAGTTTCTCTCCAACCGCCACGTCATAATTGGGATGTTGGCTATTGCCTGCCGCGCCCCAACTTGGTTCCAGAAATGTGTAAGGGGGCAGTTTGCCGGCCGCAGCTCGCGTTTGAAAGTCACGAAAATGACCAAAGTGACTCTCCGGCGCGGCTTGAATATCAGAGTAGTCAAGGCGCGTGAGCGGATCACGATTGTAGCCGTAAATCGCCCAGTCAATGTTCTTCTTGGACAGCAAGCCAAAAATGCTTTGGCAGGTAAAGACCTTGACTTGATTATCAAGATGGCCTTGCGAAGTTGCTGCCGAGGCAAACGCGCGGTTCGGTATTGTCTGCGTTGGGGCCGATGAAAACCAATGATCGCAGACGGCAAAGCCCTTCGCCAACGCCGACATGACCGGCAGCATCTCAGGCGAGTACATCCCCATAATTTCGGAAGGATCTGTTCCGGGTAAAGTATCTTTGTAATGTTTAGCCAGATCGGAAGCGATTGAGGCCTTGAAATTGGTAACAAAGCCCTGGTTCTTTGGGACTGTGCCGTGCGCGGGAATGTCGGTAGAAAACAATTGGTAATTTGTATTGTGGAAGCCTTCCCCCGGATCTGCGCCCGGCATCAGGTAAGGATGCTTGGCAGTGTGGTCAATTTTAAAAACTTTTATTTGCTGGCCCGTATCGTCCGGATTGGACTCATTGCCGGTCAGGCCTTCGAACGGTTCGCCCGAAGGGGATTTGTTGCCGGAGTTCTCATACAGAAATCCCAACATCTGATCGAAAGATCTGTTCTCCAGCATGAGTTGAACAATGTACTTGATAGAAGAGAGTTGATTGGCCATGGCTTACCTCTTACGTAGATCTAGATACGAATACGCACAACTATTTTGCAGGTCTTTTGGTAATGGCCACGAATTGTACACCTTTCTCTCCAAGCGCGACACGAAAGATCAGGACAACAAGACCGGGAACGCAAAAATAAGGAAACTCTTCAGCATGTACAAAGACAAACGCAGCAGCGACATTTTATTGTGGGATTAAAGAGCTGGACGCAGCGAAGTGGCCCCACTCAAATCGCACGATCAAAAACTGTGCAATGAATGGAGCCACGGTTGAAATGATTTGCAGATTAGCGCATGCCGCCGGTGGCAAGAAGCTGTTCGCCGGTAAGCCATCTTGAATCATCCGACGCCAGGAATGATGCGATGGAAGCGATGTCGCCGACCTGGCCGGTGCGTCCGAGCGGGACCTGCGCGGTGATTGCCTTCTCAAAATCAGAGCCGATGATGCCGGCAGACTGCGTGCCTTCGGTCTCAACTACGCCGGGATTGATGGTGTTCACGCGAATCTTGCGGGGGCCGAGTTCGCGGGCAAGCACGCCGGTGATGGCGTCCACAGCGCCCTTGGTGCCGGTATAAACCGCGCTGTTGGGTGGCGTAACACGGCTCACGCCCGAGCCAATATTGATAATGCTCGCGCCCTCTTTCAGGTATTTCACCGCAGCCTGCGTGGTGAGCAGAAGGCCGAGCACGTTGACGTTGAATAGCTTGTGGAATGAATCTTCAGTGACGCTCTCAATCGGCGCAAATTCATACACGCCGGAGTTGTTCACCAGAATATCGATGCGGCCATAATTCTTGATGGCTGCGTCAACAATTCCTTTGGCATCCGCGGCTTTGGATACGTCGCCACCCACGGCAACGGCTTTGCCTCCGGCTGCTGTAATGGCGGCAACAACTTTTTCCGCGCCGGCTTTGCTGGAAGCGTAATTCACCACCACTGAAGCTCCGTCCGCCGCGAGTGACTTGGCAATGGCCGCGCCAATGCCCTTGGACGCGCCCGTAACGATTGCGACCTTACCTGTAAGCTTGCTCATAATATTCCTTTCCCTGAGGGAGAATTTGTGCCGGAGTGCACCCCGATCGCAACTCTCAACTAACTGCCGCCTCATGAGATGGCGCAGGATGGCCCAAGGATTCATTAGTTCTGATTTTATGAACTATTGAACAATATCCTCAGTTCCGGCTAAGATAAAACTTAAGATGCGGCCCCTTTTTCATCCTTCGATTGAAGACGTTACGGTAGAGGCGATTATGCATGCGCTCTCTGATCCCGTGCGGGTGGCCATCTTCGCCCACATCGCAGGCGCTTCCTGCCCGCAGAACTGCTCCAACTTTGTGAACATCAGCGAGAAATCCATTCCCAAATCAACGCTCTCACAGCACTTCAAGGCATTGCGCGAAGCCGGCCTGATTCGCGGCAAACGCCAGGGCGTGGAGATGCGCAATACGTCCCGCTGCGCGGAAATTGACAAGCGCTTTCCCGGGCTGATAGCGGCCATCGTCAAAGCCCACAACATCCAGCAGGCGGAAGCCGCGCGAAGCAATGGCAGAAAGCGGAAGGCGGATGGACGGAAACGACGAAGGAAGTAGAGGAATTTTTCCGCGGAGGTGCGGAGAGATGCGAATCTAGAAGCGGTGCGGCAAAAGGTGTGAAATCCCATCCTTCGCAAAAGCAGCGAAGGATGGGCGCGTTCTTACAGTTAAGGTTTCACACAGAAACATCCAAATTGATTACACCTGAAGACAAGTCCAGGCATGCAGAGGATCACGTTGGTGCCGGATGAAATACGCTGACTCCCGGTGTTTGGCGCCTGAGCATTCGACGCGAGTAGCGGCGTGCACAGTAGGGCGGCGGCGATGAAGAGCTTGTTGAGTCTTAGCATTTTCATAAAAGTCCTCCTTATTTCAATTCGCGCGTTGCGCAGTATGGTTGCACTCAGTTCGCATTGTAAGCGGTCTTCTGGAGCAGAAGCCGTTGGTTCCAGCCGATTTTCCAGAGACCCGTCCCGTTTTGGGAACAAGTTGAATCAGAGAACACTTCTATCAGCCATTTCCCAAGCATTCGCAGCCGCGCTTGCTCCAGATTTACACGCCTTGAGACCAGCGGAGCCGATTCCTCGGGCCTCACTGAAGCATGACGCAAGATTTTAGCAGCGATTCGGTTCGGCTCTCGAAACAGCAGGTCGTTGCGTAGGCGTTGTGTTCGGCCTAAGCAATTTGTTAGGGCGAGACGATACAGGATGCTATTACTAAACACTCGGGAACATTTTCATTGAACGGTAAATCCGCCTCGGGGCACTTCGATTGCGGCTTACCACCCGCATCGTGATCTGGCAGGGTCCTTCTACCATGCGAGTTTCTGATTTTCTAAGAGACAGGTACTAGCACCTTTGCCTTCCAGCTCTGGATTGTATAAACCTCTCTGATGTGTTGAAATTTGATACACCCAGTACGTCGTTTGGATACACTTATGGCTCCATTGGCGCTCTCAATCTGTCTATCTCACTGAAAACAGGTTTAGGTCGATCAGTTGCCAGCCATCTGGGGATAAGCCAAGCGCCCGGGCTCTAACCAATGAAACGTCAAGCCATCTTCGTCAGGATCATTACGGCCTTGCTCGCTTTGATGGGCACGCAACTTTTTTCACAGCAGACGCCGGAGCAGGAGATTGCGCAGATCGTGGCGCAGAGCCAGCAAGCCTTGAGTGAGCACAATGTGCAAAAAGCGCTGTCGCTCATTCAGCAAGGGCTGATCCGGTTTCCTAATCGCGAAGAGCTGCAGATTGAACTGGCCCGAATTTATGTGGAACAAAAGAAAGATCGCCAGGCGATTGGCCTGCTTAACTCCATTTTGTTGGCGAATGCTTCCAGCCGTAACGCCAAGCTGGAACTGGCACAGATTTTTGGCTATCGGGAAAACTACCGCGAATCTGACAGGCTTTATCGCGAACTGCTTATGGCAGACCCCGATGACGAAGCTGCAGCGCTCGGTCTGGTCCATAATCTGACGCTGGAAGGAAAGCGCACAGAAGCCCGCGCGCAGTTGCAGCAAGCATTTGGCCGACATCCAAACAGCCTGCAGTTGCAACAGTACAGTGACTATCTGGCGGCTGACCCTATAGAAGCGCAAGCCAGGAACTTCCATCGCGTACAAAACTCTGAATCGTTCTTCACTGATACGTCAGGAAACCGCTCCGTTTATTCCAGCCAGGGAATGGTTTATCAGTTCAATAAAAACATCACCAGCCGGATGGGCCTGGATGAAACGTCGCTATGGAAGACCGGCACCTTTACTGAGACGGTGATTTCTGGCGCTGCGGATACTCGCCTGCGGCTGGGCAAATATGTTGCCGTCCGTACCAGCCTGGGAGCGGTGCGCTTTGCCGATACCAGCAGCCAGCTTCTTTATGGTGGAGACCTGGAGCTCTATCCCCTGAAGGGGCTTTATGTTGCCGGCGGCTTCTCGCGATATCCAATTTCACCCACGTTCGATTCCACTGCGTTCGACCTGCTGGCGCAGGGCTGGCATGGCCATATTGACTATCGCGGACACAATTTTTCCGTCGCGGGCAGTTTTTCTCTTACTCACTATTCTGACAGCAATCATGGCGAGCGCGAGTGGGGAGAAGCGTTGCGCTGGTTCCCCTGGCATGACAATCAGTTTGCCATCGGCGGCGGCTATGCTTTCCGTCATATTCATTTCACCAAAGACCTGAACCACGGCTACTTCAATCCTAACCAGTACCGCAGCCATCTTGGCGCAGCCGGTTTCCGCATGCGTCTGGGCAAACACTATCGCGGCGAATATCTGGGTTATGGCGGCGCTGAAATTCTGGAAGACTTTGCCGGCTACTCGCCCGCTGGCGTAGCAGTGATGAAGAATGACTTTTTATTTGGGCCGTGGGACCTTTCCGCGGACTACACCTATTACCACTTGATACAGGCAACAGGCGCTTTCCGCACGAACGCCGTAAGCGTGACGTTGGGGTACAAGTTTTGACATCGCAAATTTTGATTGATGCAGGTTTGGCCACAGCCTCAGCGGGCTGTAGAAAGGCTCTTTCGGATGTCCGGCAGCGAAAAAAATCGTAACTTTAGAATTCTGGTGGTGGATGACGACGATTCCACCCGCAGCCTGCTCAGCTCCGTGCTGGCCGCTGAGGGTTATGAGTGCGTTACCGCCAACAGCGTGGCCACAGCAGACGTAATACTGCGCAAGGAGCCGGTGCAGCTTGCGCTGCTTGATCTTTATCTGGGCACGGCCAACGGACTCAACGTGCTTGATCTGATCAAAGTTCTGCAGCCGCAGTGCGCCTGCGTGATCATGACGGCGCACACCAGCGTTGAGACTGTAACCAAATCTCTGGGCTCCGGAGCAATTGAGTACCTGGGCAAGCCCTTGTTGATCGACGATCTTCTGACTCTGGTGCGCAAAGTGCAGACAAGCAAACGCGCTTCCAGCGAGACGGCTGCCACAATCGATGAAGGACCCGAGACATCCATTATTGGACGCACGCCGAAAATGCTGGAAGTCTATCGCGCCATTGCGCGCGTGGCCCCGACAGAAGCGAGCGTACTGATTCTGGGTGCAAGCGGCACGGGCAAAGAGCTGGTGGCGCGGGCGCTGCACGATCATAGTTCGCGCGCGGATAAGCCGTTTGTTCCCCTAAACTGCGGCGCGCTTCCGGAAAACATTCTGGAAAGCGAACTTTTTGGCCATGAAAAAGGCGCTTATACCGGCGCGGACAGCGCCCGTCCTGGGCTGTTTGAAGCCGCGCATGGCGGCACGCTTTTCCTCGACGAAATTTCTGAAACCAAGCCCGGCTTCCAGGTGAATCTTTTGCGCGCGGTGCAGGAGCAGCAGATCCGCCGCGTGGGCTCGCATAAGTACACACAGATTAATGTCAGAATTCTTGCGGCAAGCAATCGTGACCTGACCAAGCTGATGACGGAAGGCCGCTTCCGTGAAGACCTCTACTATCGCCTGAGCGTGGTGGTGATCAATCTTCCGGGGCTGGAAGAGCGGCGAGAAGACATCCCTTTGCTTGTCCAGCATTTCCTGAAGCGTTCCAACCAGAAAAGCAAGCGCAATATCACCATCACGGATTCCGCAGTAAAGATGCTGACCAACGCGGCGTGGCCGGGCAATGTCCGTGAACTGGAAAACCTGATGGAGCGGCTGGCAATTTTCTGCTCGTCGGGAGAGATCGGCGTGGCCGACGTGGAACGCGAACGCCAGATGGTCCGCACCAATGGCCTTCCGGACAAGACTCCGCCTTCTTCACTGGAAGACATGGAGCGGCAGCACATTCTGCGCGTATTGCAGGAGCACGCGGGCAACAAATCAAAGGCCGCACGGGCGCTGGGCATTGAGCGGAAAACTTTGTACCAAAAAGCGCGCAGGCTGGGGATTGATTTGATGGTTGGCTAATGCAGTAAGGAGTACATCGGTTTCAGCAATGAAGCTTTTCTCCATTTCGACGCAGGCAAGACCCATCACCTGGGGCCGTTGGATCAGGCTCAATGCGGTGTTGCTGGCCTTGGTGTGCCTGGTAAGCCTGAGTTTTCCTGTTTCCACGCTGAGCCAGAAGCTGAATGACTTTTTCTTCCGCCTGCGTCGCCCGCTGCCGGTTTCAAGCCAGGTTGCGCTCGTGCTGATCGACGACGCCACTTTGGAGCAGCACGGACGCTGGCCGTGGCCGCGCGCAGAGCTGGCTAAACTGATTCGTGCTGTAAGCGCGCAGAATCCAAAAGCGATTGGCGTAGATGTGCTTTTGCCTGAGATCGAGGATGAGCAGAATGATTCCGCGCTGGCAAGGGCTATCCAATCCGCGCCCAACATTGTGCTGGCGGCAAAAATCTCCACGTCGCCAACCGGCAATTTATGGATGGACCCGCTTCCCCGCTTCTCGCAGGCGGCAAAAGGCGTGGGGCACGTACAGGCCATTATCGATTTTGACGGTCTCTGCCGCAGCATTCCCGTGCAGGAACCCAGCGCCGACGGAGTGCGGCCTGCATTCGCACTCAAGCTGGCTGAACTGGCCAAGCCCGGTGTGCTGCCCAAGAAAATCACTATCGACGCAAACTCTCCAGGCGTGGAACGTCTGGCCTCATTGCCGCCATTGCTAGTTGATTATCGGCCGCAATTTGAGCCGGGAGAGCCGAATTCGCCGTTCGTGGTGGTCTCAGCGGGCGACCTGCTGGCCGGTAAACCCGCGCCGCAATTAGCAGGCAAAGCAGTGCTCATTGGTTTTGGCGGAATCGACATCAGTGACCGCCTGATTACGCCGGTCAGCAATCAGCTGCCAATGCCCGGCGTGGAAATTAACGCCAACGTGGCAGATATGGCTTTGAGCGGCCGGATCCTTTCACAGATTGGCAACGTCGGCCAGCTCACTCTTTTGGTCTTGATGAGTGTCGTTTCGCTGTGGGTGGTGGTGCGCTATCCCGGAGTGCGCGGCCTGCTTGTTCTTGTCAGCATGCTCGCCGGCGTTTACGTGGCGGCCTACTTTCTGTTTGCGGATTTTCACCGCCTGCTTGCTTACGGACCGTTATTGGTCGCCGGCGTACTTGCCGCGCCCATCGCGCAGCTTGAGAACCTGCTGATCGTCGATCGCGAAGTCACTTCGCGTCTGCAACAGCTTCGCCACGCCATCAGTCCGCATTATGGACAGCTCAAGCCGGCGCAGCTTGGCGCAGACCTTGCCAAGTGGCCTGCGTCAGACCGGCTGCATTGGAAGCTGGCCGCGCTCAAAGATCTGCAGGCGGAATTGTCGTCGCTTTATTCCTTCAACCAGACGCTGCTTGAAACCATGAATGAAGGCCTTGCCGTTTACGGCGCTGACGGCGCACTGCTTTTCAGCAACGAAACGTGGAAGGCGTTTTGTGTGCGACATTCGCTTGTAATGGATAAACTTTCAGGCATGACGCAGCTTGCCGGTGGCTGGCAGGAACTAGCGAGTTTGCCGCCGCAGCCGGCTTCATGGACAGAACAGGAAGTTTCGCTCGGAGAAGAGTTGTGGCTGTTTCATGCTGTGCGCCTTCCATGGACGTCTTTTGCGGAAGCCGGCGCGCTCTTGCTGATCGCAGAAGATATCACGGCGCGTCGCCAGCGTGACCAGGCACGGTCTGAGGCGTTGAGTTTTGTCACGCATGAACTGCGCACACCGCTCATTTCGATTCAGGGCTTTTCTGAATTGCTGATGCGTTATCCCAACTCACCGGCAACGAGTGAAGCTCCTTCCACCATCTTCCGCGAAACGAACCGGCTGGTGGCGATGATCAATACTTATCTGGAAGTCCTGCGGCTCGATGCTGGAGCACGGCCGTTGCGCCTGAGTCGCACCAGCATCAGCGCCATGGTGGAGCATGTGCAAAAGGTAGTGCAGCCGCTGGCTGTGGCAGCCAAGGTCACGGTGCGAGCAGAACTCGACTGCGATGACGGATTTGTGCAGTGCGATGAGACGCTGATCTCCGGCGCTCTGCTCAATCTGGTCAGCAATGCAATCAAGTACGGCGCCTGCGGAACAGAAGTCCTGATGCGCGTGCATTCTTCCGGCGAGGAAGTACAGTTTGAAGTGCAGAACTCGGGGCCGGTAATACCAGAGGCCGAGCTGGAGCAATTATTTGAACGCTTTTATCGTCCCGCCCGCAGTGAATCGATTCCCGGATGGGGTCTGGGGCTAAGTTTTGTCCGCCGAATTTCGCAGCAACACGGCGGAAGGGTCCATGTAACAAGCAATCAATCTGCTGGCACCACGTTCGCATTCACACTGCCGCGCGGCGCCTGTGAAGTTTCAGAGGTCACACCATGAAAAACAAATCGATTTTTACGCTCATCGGCTTAGTGCTGTTTTGTGCGGCTGCCGTAGCCCAGGAGTCTCAGCAAGGGACTGCCGCCAGCGCGCCTTATGCCGGAGCCACAATTTCCGACTTCAAAGGGAAAGTCAGCATACAGTTTCCTGCGCAGGCGTTTGCCGCTCCCGTACGAGGCGAAATCCTTCCGCCGGATACCACGGTGAGCACAGACGATGGCCGCCTGCTGCTGAAGCTCTCTGACGGAAGCGACGTGCTGGTGCGCGCCCACACCAAGCTTTTGCTGAAGCAGCCGGAAGCAAGTGGATGGAAGTATTTTCAACTTCTGATGGGCCGCGTGCGCACGCAGATTCAAAAGCGTATGGGAGGATCGCCTGCATTCCAGATCGGCACGCCCAGCGCGGTGATTTCCGTCCGAGGCACCAAGTTTGACGTTGAGGTTGACCGTCGCGGCGTTACAGAGGTGGATGTAGACGAAGGCGTGGTGGAGCTTGAAGCAGTCACCGGGCGCGGCCAATCCGTAATGATTACCGCCGGCTTTTCCAGCCGCGTGGGCATGGAAGGCGGCCCGGAAATTCCTCGTCCCACACAGGATTTGCGTCCGCAGCTTGACCGCCCCAGCCGCCACGATAACGGTAGCTCACTGAGCGACGATGACGATCCCATCAAGAGCCTGCGCGCCGCTGATCAGCGCGATCCGGGCGACCACCATGG
>JASLFF010000732.1 GCA_030150795.1 Terriglobales bacterium
CGAATGCCTTCCGCCGCGGAGTTGGCAGTACTACAGGCATAGCCGTTGCGCTCCAGCGCTGTGCGAATGAAGTCCATCACCGAGCGCTCATCTTCAATAAGGAGCAAAGGCAACCGTGCAAACGATGCAGCGCTGGAGTTCATTGTTTCACTCCGGCCGCCACCACCAGCTTCAAATCCGTCCTGGTTCTTACAGGTAAACGCACGCTGAATGTAGCGCCTTGCGTTTCCTGATTGTTGGCGCACAGAATTTCGCCTTCATGCTCGCGCACAATTCCATAGCAGATGCTCAAGCCCAGCCCGGTTCCCTGTCCAACTTCTTTGGTAGTAAAGAAAGGATCAAAGATGCGCTCAGGGTGCTGGATGCCCTCGCCGTTATCGCGGAACAGGACCTCAACCCAGCCGCCATCCTGAATGGTTTCAATCTCAATCAGACCGGGACGTCCTGCAGACTGCACGGCATCATAAGCATTGTTCAGAATATTGAGAAATACCTGCTGCAACTGATGCGAATCGCCGATGATATCAGGCAGGCGCGAATCAAATTTTTCCACAATCTGCACGCCGTGGTTGGCGAAGTCGTAAGAACGCAACGCGATGGTCTTGCGCAGGATGTTGTTAATTTGCAGCGGCTGGCGTTGCGGCGGACGCTGGCGGGCAAAACTCAGCAGGTTTTGCACGATCTCTTTGGTGCGCTGCGCTTCTTCCAGAATCACCTGCAGGTCTTTGCGCGCGCTGCCGGGAACGTCAGGGTTTTCCATCAACAGATCAGAGAATCCCATGATGGCGGTGAGCGGGTTATTGACCTCATGCGCGACGCCGGAAACAAGCTGTCCGACGGCAGCCATTTTTTCCGTGTGCATCAACTTGGCCTGGATCATGGACGTATCGGTGATGTCGGTCATCAAAACCACCACGCTGCTGACTTCGCCGCGATCGTCGCGCATGGGGCTCAGGTTCACGGAAAACTTGCCCTGTGTGCCGTTGCCTCGGGTGATCATCAGTTCCAGATTGTCCGATTGCAGGCCATGCAAGCTGGCGTCAAAGGCTTCAGCAAAAGTCTTTTTGTGAGAAAGCGAAATAATGCGGTCCAAACGGTGACCGACCAGCTCATTCTGCTCAAATCCGCCGCCTTCATAAACGCGCTGGTTGGCATAGCTGATCAAGCCGGCGGTATCAGCCACCATAATCATGGTTTGCGTGTTGTTCAGGATCTTGCTCGTAAAGTCGCGCTCACGCTGCAATTGCGCCTGGAAGTTTTTGACCTCAGTGATATCAAGGAAAACGCCACGGTACTGCATGATCTTGCCCTGACCGTCTTTCACAACAAAGGCATTTTCCAGCGCGTGAATCATGCTGCCGTCACGGCGAGTGAGCGTCACTTCAAAGTTGCGAATGGCGCCTTGATGGTGCAGTTGGCGGGTAATCTCGTCGCGCTGCTCGCCTGAGACATATACCTGGCTTTGCAGATCGAGTTTCAGCACCTCTTCACGCGTCTGGTAGCCCAGCATGCGAACCAGGGCGTCATTTACCTCAATGAAATGGCCCTCCGGCGAGGCAAAGAAGACACCTTCCTGCACGTTATCGAACAACTCGCGGTAACGCTGCTCGGCTTCACGGCGATCAGTGATGTCCTTAAGCACATGCACGGTCTGCAGGCCTTCATCCAAGGCGCCATGAATGCGCGAACTGGAAACAAGATATGTGCGCTCCAGTACGGGATGCAGGTATTCGTCCGACTCGTTTTCTGCGCGACAGAAAGGACAGGGCTGGGGCGAATCGGACGCTATTGAAACCAGCGCTCGCATGCTAAGGCCAATTAACTCAGCCGGGCGTACTCCGATAAACTCTGAGAGAGAGCGATTCACGCGCAGGACTTCAAAATGCTCGTCATGCACCACAATGAAGTCTGAAATGGAGTCGAAAATTTCTGCCCATTGCCGGCTGGACTGAGTGATCCGTGTAAACAGGCGGGAATTTTCCAGCGCGACTGACGCGTGCACGATGAGCGCCTGCAACAGGTTAAGGTCTTCAGGGATTAGCTCACGGCTGATATCGGCCAGCGCAAGAATGCCGAGAAGATCGCCCTCAGTTCCCTCCAGACGCACCAAGGTGAGGTTCTGCCAGCCGCAGGCCCCTATCAAATCGTGGCCAAGAGCCTGAACGCCGCTGCCGGTAATCTTTACATCAGGATGGCGCTCCGCATATTCAGAAAAAGCGGCATTTAATTTGCGTTGCAGCTCGCGTTCCGGCCGCGGTCCGCAAAAGCCGACGCTCTCCACCTTGTTGCCCTGGGCCAATGAAAGGATGGCGGAACGCGCGCCGATCATGCTCGCCACTCGTTCGGTAAAGTTCTTTACAAAGTCCGGCAGGCGCAATGCGGAGCCCAGGTCCAATGCCATTTCCATCAGGTCTTCAGTGCGCTTGCGATGCTGGTCAGAAAGCTGAAGGTTTTGTTCCGCTTCCAGGGCCACGGTGATTTCAGCGCCTAAAACGCGGGCCCGGCGAACGTCGTCAGTCGAAAAGCGAGTCTTATCTTTCTTATCGAAAAATCCCAGCACGCCGAGCCGGCGTCCATCACCGGTCAACAGCGGAATGCCAAGGTATTGCTTCAGGTCAGACTCCCAGCGCCGAAGCTGCATTTTCTCAATCGCCGCGAGCTGGTGAATGTCCTCACAAACATGCGGGTTTTTAGAATCCAGCACGCGCGCAGCAACCGCTGAAATGTCAATATCGAGCCGGCTTGCCGTTCCTCTGCCGGCGCTCCAGCGCAGCCGGCATTCACCCTGGTCCACGAATGCAACAAACACATGAGAGACATCAAGGAAATCGGCAGCACGGACCACGAACGTCGGGAAGAAACTCTCCAGGCGCGAAGTTGCAAGATCGGCGGAGATTTCCAGCAGTTGATCGAGCTTTTGTTTCTGCGCGCCATAAAGCCCGGCCAATTCGGAATTATCCAGTGCCATGCGGGCAATGTTTCCCATTACGCTGAACGCAGAAATTTCGGCAGACGTAAGAGCGCTCTTGCGGACCATCAGCAAGGCTGAAGCTGAGACAGTGGTCACGACCGGCTGCGCCAAACCGTGATAAATCGCCTCAGTCCGGCCGGACCCAAATGAAAACTTGAAGCTGATCCGCTGGTTTTGCTCAATCGCCTGTGTGGCATACGGTTGGGCGTGTTCGATGGCCGCTTTTGCGCCTATGGGATCGTCCGGGTCTGAACAAACCGCCGTGAGATGGCAGGCTTCGCCCTGGTGCACCACGATTCCGGAAACAAGTGGGTGAAAAACCTCCCGGACAGCCTCAATAGCGCGCTGCCGAACAGCCGGCAAGCCGGCAGGAAGAGATGCCAGATCCGCACAAGCCTCAAGCACCCGATCCATAGGTAAAGACGCTTTTATCTTTACCTTAGGCTTCGGTGGCTTGGGTCCAGCGGGAGC